>NZ_CAAAFT010000143.1:0-2340 GCF_900634765.1 Candidatus Protofrankia californiensis
GGATGCGACGGCACCGGTCCCTTGTCGTCGCGCTCCTCGCCGGCATCCTACTCGCTGTGCCGGTTGCCGGCTGCGGTTCACCGGAGACGACCGGCCGCCGGGCCGGCGGCGGGCCGGTGCATCTGGACGATCTCCAGGGTGCCGCGGGTGTGCGTGGGGTGGCGTTACAGAACCCGCTGGGCAAGCCGGACATCCGGCTGACCGGCACGGACGGACGTTCCTACGATTTTCGGGCGGCCACCGCCGGCCGGCTCACCCTGTTGTTCTTCGGTTACACCCACTGCCCGGACATCTGCCCGACCACCATGGCGGACATCGCCGCCGCGCTGGGCGTGTTGCCGGCTGCTGACCGTGCCAAGGTGTCCGTGGTGTTCGTCACATCCGATCCGCAGCGGGACACCGCAGCGGTCCTGGGCGCCTGGCTGGCCCACTTCGACCCGTCCTTCATCGGGTTGACCGGCTCGTTCGAGCTGATCGCTGGTTACGCCGACCAGCTCGGTGTCACCCTCGAGCGGTCGCGGCAGCAGCCCGACGGGTCGGTGACCGTCTCGCACGGCACGCAGGTGACGGCCTTCAGCCCGGACGGGATAGCCCATGTCGTGTATCTCGCTGGCACCAAGGTCGTCGACTACGCCCACGACATTCCGCTGCTGATCGCCGGCCGTACCTGACGTTCCCGACGGCCCCGACGTTCTTTTGACGGCCCCGACGTTCCTGATGGCCCTTGTGCGTGGCGTCGGTCAGGTCGCGGTGTAGTAGGCGGCGAGGCTGGAGAAGTCGTCCTCACCGTGCCCCGCGTCGGATGCCTCCGCGGCGAGAGCCAGCGTGATCGTGGCCATCGGCAGCGGTCGGCGTGCCGATCCGGTGGCGATCCGCAGATCCTTGATCAGACCGTCGAGGGTGAACGCGGCGGGCTGGAAGTCGTTGTCCGCGAGCATCGCCTGCTTGTAGTCCAGGATGAACCCCAGCGCGCCGCCGGAGAGCTCGCGGCGCAGCAGGTCACGGTCGACGCCCAGGTCCGATCCGAGTCGCAACGCCTCGCCCAGCGCTGTGGTGGTGAGCGCCAGCCCCAGGTTCACGACCGTCTTCAACGACGTGGCGGCACCGATGCCGCCGACGTGCCGCGTGGTGCCGAACAGGGACAGCAGTCCTTCGGCGGCGGCCGCGTCCTGCTCGTTTGCGCCGACCAGGACGCGCAGTGTGCCTGCCCGCGCTGGTCCGATCGTACCGACCACAGGTGCTTCCACGTAGCGCAGCCCCGCCCTGGCGGCCACCTGCCCGAGCTCTCGTCCGGTCGCCGGCGCGATCGACGTCGCGTTGATCACTATGGTGTGCGCGGGCGCACCGGCGACCACCTCGTCGAGCACCTGGCGGGCGGAGTCGTCGTCGAAGAGCATCAGCACAACCGCGTCGGCGTCGGCCACCGCATCCCGCACGGACGCCGCCTCGCGCGCGCCCGCGGCCACCAGCTCCCCGGCCCGGCCCGGTGTCCGGTTCCAGACCGTCAGCCGGTGGCCTCCGTTGCTGATATGGCGGGCCATCTCCCGTCCCATCCGTCCCATTCCGAGAAAAGCGACGTTCATGGCTTTGCCTCCCCGTGTACGTGCTGCCCCGTCGGCCCGGAGGGCCGAAGGTAGCGCGATGATGTTTCTTTCGCGCTACCGGAGACCCAGATCCCCGGGTCATTGGAGGGCCGAAGGCGGCGCGATGATGTTTCTTTCGCGCCCGGGTCTGGAAGCCGAGCCGGGAGGTCCGGGAGGCCCCCCATTACCAGATCACCGGGTTTGCCGGCTTCCGGGCACCCTCCGCTCATGAGAGTGTGGACCCGAACGTGTACGGCGGTAAGCAGGAGCCGTGAGGTCGCGCCGGGCAGCCCATCGCTGGCACTATGGATGGGGGCTTGAATCACACAAGAGGTGTATATGCCGCTACAGGAGCACGCCTTTACCGATGTGGCGGACGTCCACGACCGGCTGCGGGCGGCCGGTTACCTGGCTGACCACGCCATAGCGACGACGGTTTTCCTCGCGGACCGGCTTCGTAAGCCGTTGCTGGTCGAAGGACCGGCCGGCGTGGGCAAGACCGAGCTCGCCAAGGCCCTCGCGTCCGCGACCGACGCCGAACTGATCCGTCTGCAGTGCTATGAGGGGCTGGACGAGGCCCGGGCGCTCTACGAATGGAACTACAAAAAGCAGCTTCTTCGCATCCAGGCCGGTCGCAGCGACGAGGCATGGGACGAAACACACGATGACATCTTCAGTGAAGAGTTCCTGCTGTCCCGGCCGTTGCTGACCGCGATCCGGCGGGCCGACCCGACCGTGCTGCTGATCGACGAGACCG
>NZ_CAAAFT010000143.1:2365-7742 GCF_900634765.1 Candidatus Protofrankia californiensis
TTCCAGGTGACCATCCCCGAACTGGGCACGATCGTGGCCCGCCGGCGTCCGTTCGTGGTGCTGACCAGCAACGCGACCCGGGAGCTGTCCGAGGCGCTCAAGCGCCGCTGCCTGTACCTGCACCTGGGCTATCCGTCCCCGGCGCGGGAGAAGGAGATCGTCCTCGCCTGTGTTCCGGAGCTGCCCGAGCAGCTCGCCGAGGCGATCATCGGCACCATCCGGGCCCTGCGCGCGATGGAGCTGAAAAAGGTCCCGTCGATCGCGGAGACGATCGACTGGGCGCAGACCGTCCTGGCGCTGGGAATCGACACCTTCGACGAGGAGGCGGTGTCGTCCACCCTGGGGGTCGTTCTCAAGCACGCGAGTGATCAGGCGCGGGCGATCGGCCAGCTCAAGCTCGGCTCGAACTGACGTGACATGACGTGACATGACCCGATGGGATGTCCGGGATGAGTCTGCTGGACCGTACGGTCGTGTTCACCACCGCGCTGCGACAGGCAGGGGTACCGGTGAGCAGCGCCGAGACCGTGGACGCCGTCCGCGCGCTCGGGGCGGTCGGGCTGCTCGATCGCGACGCGCTACGCGCCGGGTTCGCGGCGACGATGTGCAAGCGCCCGACCTACCGGGCGATCTTCGACACACTGTTCGATCTCTACTTCCCGTCGTGGATCGGTGACGGGCTGTCCGTCGACGGTTTCCCCATCACCGAGGACGACGTGTCGGGGACGCCGGAGGACTCGCGCCGTCCGGGCAATGCCGCCGACGGCGAGCACGATCTTGAATTGTTGCGCCAGGTTCTGCGCAGGCAGCTGTTGGATGTCCTGCTCCGCGGGGACGATGAGGAGCTGCGTCGCCTCGCCCGCGATGCCGTGACCAGGTTCGGGTCGTCGCCGGCTGCTCCCGGCAAGCGTTCCTGGTTCGCCTACCGGGTCCTGCGGGCGTTGTCACCGGACACCCTTGTCGCCGATCTGCTGAGCGCGATGCTCGGGGAGCAGGAAACCGGCGGCCTTGCCGAGCGGGTAGCCCGGCAGACGATCGCGGAACGGATCCGTTCCTTCGAGGAGATGGTCGCCACCGAGGTACGCCGCAGGCTCGCCGAGGAACGCGGAGTCGACGCGGTCGCGAAGACCGCGGTCAAGCCCCTGGTCGACCAGGTCGACTTTCTTCGCGCGTCCCAGCGGGATCTGGTCGAGATGCGCCGCCGGGTCCACCCGCTTGCCCGCAGGCTCGCGACCAGGCTGACCGCGCGTCGTCGTCTCGGGCGGTCGGGCCGGCTGGACTTCCGCCGGACGGTGCGCTCCTCGCTGGCCACCGGTGGTGTGCCGCTGGAAACCCACCACCGGCCGCACAAGCCGCACAAACCCGAGCTCGTCGTCCTGTGCGACGTCTCCGGGTCGGTGGCGTCGTTCGCGCACTTCACGCTGTTGCTGACGCATGCGCTACGGGAGCAGTTCTCCCGGGTCCGGGCGTTCGCGTTCATCGACACCACCGACGAGATCACCCGCTTCCTGCGGGGGTCCGACCTCGGCGACATGATGGCGCGTATCGCGGCCGGGGCGGATCTGGTGTGGTTCGACGGGCACAGCGACTACGGCCATGCCTTCGACGTGTTCGCGGACAGGTATCCGGATGCGGTCGGCCCGAAGACCTCCCTGCTCGTGCTCGGAGATGCCCGCAACAACTATCGTGCGACCGCCGCGCCGGTGTTCGGGAAGCTGTGCGCGCAGGCCCGGCACGCCTACTGGCTGAACCCCGAACCGCGTACCTACTGGGGTTCGGGCGACTCGGCCACCCACGCCTACGCCGACCTGGTCGACGAGATGGTCGAATGCCGCAACGTCGAGCAGCTCCAGGCATTCATCGAACGCATCCTGCCCTCCGGCTAGATTCCGCGGGGTCCCCGAGCGCGCGAAAAAGAATCATGGTCACGCGCTCCCGGCCGACCAGGGTTCGGGCCAGTCAAGGTGACGGAGGGTTCCATCATGATGCCGTCCGTCACCGAAGTGTACGATGATGGCCTGTTGTGCCCGCTCCCTGATCCTTGGAGCCGCTGTGTCCGTGATGACGCCGCTGGAATGGCAGTCGGTCGCATCCGAACGCAGCCGCGATGCGGAGGTTCTCCATCAGGCGGAGCGGTCACTGGCCGCGGCCTACATGGCCTGGTACGCCGTTGAGTGCCTTGCGAAAGCGCTCATCGCCGCCCGGGGTGGTACACCTCCGACCGGCAGCGGTGCGGGCCATGACCTGGCCCTGTTGTTGGATCTCGCTGGATTTCGCCGTTCCGACTTCAGCGTCGACATCCGCACACACTACGAACAGCGCACCGTGGGTATGAGATACGAGTATGAAGGGACGGAGCGTCATCGCGAGCAGTTCCGGGCAGCGGTCGATCTGGCTGGACGATTGACTACGCGGCTACGAAGAGTGTCAGCGAGGAGAGGCCGGTGACCGGCTCCGTCGTCGGACCTCGAACAAACGACCAGGAGGTTCCGGTGCTCACCGAGTCGGACCTGCGGCACCGGTTGACCGAGGCGTTGGATCGCGCCGGCATCGGATCCGCTGATGTCCGGATCAGGGCTGATCCTTTTGGGGGATGGAGAGTGCTGGTCGTAAGCCAGGAGCTCGCTGGGCTTTCCGATGCCGAGCGGCGGAGGATCGTCCCTGCCGGTATCGACGAGCACATCGCTCTGGCAGTCTTCAGGACACCCGAAGAAGGTGTGGATGAGGCGCTTGTTCTTGATCAGAACATGGACGTCGTTCCACTGTGGCCGGAGTCACTTGCGCGTGGGGCTGTCGGGGAAAGAGTGGAAGTACGCTTCCCCGCTGATGTCGAGGCGAGTCTCGACCCGCCTGTCGTCGTGACCTTCTATTCCCTCCGCGGTGGAGTTGGAAGATCTACCGCATTGGCCTATGCCGCTCGGATTCTCGCGCGTGAACACCGGGTGCTGTGCGTCGACATGGATCTCGAAGCACCCGGTCTGGCCGCACTCTTCGGCGTCGAGGAGGCGCTGACCGACGGGCAGGGGGTCGTCCCCCTCCTCGTAAATATCGATCTCGGTGCGGAGCCGGATATCACCGAGCATCTGGTCCGGGTCGACCGGGACGCAGAGCTCTACCTGCTGCCAGCCGGCCTGCCGACCCCGAACTACGCCCGCCAGCTCGCCCAGATAGATCCGGCCGCATACTACCGGGAAGACTTCAATCCGCTACGCGCTCTGATGTCCAGGATTCGATCCCTGCGCCTTTCTTTCGACGTCATACTACTCGATGCGCGTACGGGCATAAGCCCGCTGTCCGCGCCGCTCCTCTTCGACTTGGCAGATCTTGCCGTTGTCGCTTTTTTCCCGCACCCGCAGTCGTTCCGGGGAACTCGCGCACTTGTCCGTGCGCTGTTGCACGCAAGTACGGAGAGAAGTGCCGGGGGAAGCCATCTGACCCCGGCCCCCTCGTTTCTCGTCTCACCTGTTCCATCAGGTGACCAAGAATCGATCGAACGCTATGAGGAGCGCGCGCTCGAACAGATCAACTCGTGGGTGGACGGCTCTGTTCTCCCGACCGGAGCGAGCGCCTTCGACGATGCGAAGATAGCGGATATAACCAACTTCATCGTATACAATGAGGCTGTGGCGACCAGCGATTCGGTCGTTGAATCAGCGGATCTTTCCCGACCCTACGAGCCTCTTGCCGAGTGGATTTCCGGATATCTCCCCAGTAATGTATCCCCGTTGCCGGACGTCTTTTTCAGTGGTCGTTCCAGCGGTCGGGACACTGTTTCTATCGCGTTTTCAGAGCCGAAATCGGAGAAAGAGCTGGCGCTGGACGAACTCTCCTTCTCGACGGTAGTCGCCGAGCAGGAGGACGACGAGGAACTGAGGATCTTCTTTCTCCGGACCAGCGCCACCGGCCGGGCGTTGTCCCCCGATATTCCCCTCGTCATCGGACGCAAGGGGACCGGGAAGACGATGATTTTTCGAAAACTGTCCGCCCCGGACACATCCAATGTCACCGTGGTCGCACCCAGTGGTCTGGGTGCCGCCTGGCTCCCCGGCGTCGACGAGTTCGCCCTCCTCGACTCCGTCCGGGCCGAACTCGGCCTTGAGTGGCGGGCGGTCTGGCAGGCACTGACCGCCCTTGCCGTCGCGAAGGCGACGCCGGATGTCCAGCCCCCTGCCTGGGCGCCGACACTCGGTCTTCTGCGGCCCGGTTCGCCGCAGACCGGCTCGTCTCTTGTCGAGGATCTACGCGCTCTGCTTGCCGCGCCTGATGTCGGACCGCGGAGCTGGGAATGGATCCGGGCGCTGGACGAGGCGGCGCGACCGGGAACACTGCTGCTGTTCGATGGGCTGGATTCGGGCTTCGGGGGCACACCGGCGGCGCTGTTCCGGCGTGCCGAGGCCATAACCGGCCTTCTCGAACTCGTCAACACTCGTGGTGACGGCCTGGTAAACCTCCGGTACAAGATCCTGCTCCGTGAGGATCTGTACCGGGCTGTCAACATTCCGAACAAGAGTCACTTCTTCGGCCGCGAGGTCCGGCTGTCCTGGGCGGATCCGACTGAATATCTCAAGGTCGGGGTCAAACGAGCCGTACGGGCACCGGCATTCCGCCGGTTGCTGAACGCAACGGTGACCAATGATCATCTTCCGTTGCTGGACGTCGCTGTCGAGGTGTGGTCCGAAGATCTGACCCGGATGGCATGGCGGCTGCTCGCCGGTGAACGGGTAGCCGGTAGCAAGACCGCATTCACCTGGAACTGGGTGTGGAAGCGTCTCGCGGACGCCAACGACGATCATTCCCCACGTGCCCTGCTGCAGCTCCTGGGACTGGCCAGGGACCGCGAGCGGACACTGAACATCCAGACCGGCCACCCGCGGAGCGTCATACGGCCGAAAGCGATGATTGATTCGCTTGGCGACGTCAGCGAGCAGGCTCTCATATCCCTTCAGGAGGAGTTTCCCGAACTGAAATCGCTGCTGGACGAACTCCGTTCGCTTCCGTTGACCCCGTTCGCAGCCTCCGACATCCGGGCTCCTGAGGACATTCGTCGGCTCGCCCAGGAGGTCGGGTTGCTCGGGGTCAGCATGGGGACACCCGAGCAGCCCGAACGGTTCCGGGTTCCCGAGCTCTACCGGCTGGCTCTGAACATGGGGCGCAAGGGGCAACGCTGACCGCGTCCGCGTATCCGGTCATGATCGGGAAATTAGGGTGAACCGAAGCGCCTGACGGGGCGTCCAACCTTCCGAGAGCTGACACCTGACGGAAGGGTGGCCACCGTGATGGTCAGAACAGGTTCGGACGTCCAGGATCCCGACACCGCACCTCCGATGTCGGCGCCGCCAGCGCCGGTGCCGACGGCGACGGAGTTGACACCGACACC
>NZ_CAAAFT010000144.1:0-2602 GCF_900634765.1 Candidatus Protofrankia californiensis
CGCCGGTGCCGACGGCGACGGAGTTGACACCGACACCGGCGCCCGGCACGGGTCGGCGCAGAGGTGACGTGGCCGCGGGAGCCGCGGGGGCTGCGGGAGCTGTCTCCGCACGCAGCACGTCCAGACGGCGCGTGATCGGTGTGGCGATCGTTGTCGGGATCGTGGCCGTTGTCGGTGGCATAGCAGCACTCGGCAGCGCGTTGGAGACCGCCGAGCCGTCGTCGAGCATTACGTTCCCGGCCGCCGGTGCGCCGCAACCGGAGACAGGGTCATCCGGGGTGGGCAGCGAGAGGCAGCGTCCGGCCGACCTACGGGCGGCGGCGCCAGCGGTACCGGTGGCGCCGCTGGCCGGCAACGAATCCGGATCCGGACCCGGATCCGCGCTGACCGGGAAGGCGGTCGACCCGGCCCGGCCGGCCGGAGCCGAACCGCGGATCGTGCGTACCGGCTCGATGTCTCTGGAGGTGCGGCCGGGCGGCGTCGACGCGGCGGTCGCCGCCGTCTCGACGGCGGCGAAGGGACTGGGCGGCTATCTTGCCTCGTTGGACAGCAGCGGTATCCCGTCCACCTCCGACGATGACGACCAGCACGCTAACGTCACCCTGCGGGTACCGACCGGATCGTTCGACGAACTGCGCGGCCAGGTGGGGAAGATCGGCGAAGTTCGTGCCTCGACCGTCTCCTCACAGGATGTGACCGGCGAGTACGTGGACCTGCAGTCCCGGCTGAAGGCGCTGGGCAGTTCGCGCGACACTTACGTGGCCCTGCTGGGCAAGGCCGGATCGATCGGGGAGATCCTCGCCGTACAGCAGCAGATCGACAACGTGCAGGTGCAGATCGAGCAGCTCGAAGGGCGGCGTCAGGTGCTGGCCGACTCCAGTGACCTGGCGACCCTCACGGTGCGGATCAGCGAGCAGGGGACGTCCGCGACCAGGCCGGATCCTGACGGCGACGACGAGGGTCTTGCCGGGGCACTGCGGCTTTCCTGGGATCGTTTCACCGGCGGCGTGGCCGTGATCGTCGGGCTGGTCGGGCCGGTTGTCCTGATCCTGCTGCTGGCCGGGGCCGGTTTCGGGGGTTACCGCATCCTCCGCCGGGTACGCCACCGCCGCCGCACCCGGGCGCACGCCGCACCGGCCGCACCGACGTCGTAGAGCTCGGCGGCCTCCTCCACCCGCCCCTGCCCTGCCCGGCGGCTCCCGTACCGCTCGGCGGCCCCCTTGCCCGACCCGGTCGTGGACGCCTGGAAAGACGCCTGCGTAAAAAAGACACCTGAGAAAGAGGAGGGGGACGGACCTTCAGCCTCGCAGGGCGGCGTCCACGACCGACTGGGCCTCGGCAAGGACCGCCTCGAGATGCTCGGGTCCGCGGAAGCTTTCCGCGTAGATCTTGTAGACGTCCTCGGTGCCGGACGGGCGGGCGGCGAACCAGGCGTTCTCGGTGACGACCTTCACCCCACCGATCGCCGCCCCGTTGCCCGGGGCGTGGGACAGCGCGGCGCTCACCGGTTCGCCGGCAATCGTGCCGGCGCCGAGGTCCGCCGGGGTGAGCGACTTCAGGATCTCCTTCTGGGCGGGGGATGCCGCCGCATCGACCCTGCGGTAGACGGGCGAGCCGAACCGGCCGGTCAGCTCCTCGTACAGCCGTCCCGGATCCCGCCCGGTGACGGCGGTCATCTCCGCGGCGAGCAGGCAGGGGATCAGGCCGTCCTTGTCGGTGGTCCAGACCCGGCTGTCGCGGCGCAGGAACGACGCCCCGGCGCTTTCCTCGCCGCCGAAACCGAGGGAGCCGTCGATCAGCCCGTCCACGAACCACTTGAAGCCGACCGGAACCTCGACGAGGGTGCGCCCGAGTCCGGCCGCGACCCGGTCGATCATGCTGGAGCTGACCAGGGTCTTTCCGATCGCGGCCGCACCGGGCCAGTCGGCCCGGTGCGCGAACAGGTAGGCGATGGACGCGGACAGGTAGTGGTTCGGGTTGAGCAGGCCGGCTGCGGGGGTCACGATGCCGTGCCGGTCGGCGTCGGCGTCGTTGGCCAGCGCCACGTCGAAGGAGTCCTTCAGCCGGAGCAGCGAAGCCATCGCGTACGGCGACGAGGGATCCATCCGGATCTTGCCGTCCCAGTCGACGGTCATGAAACCGAACTGCGGGTCGACCGTGGCGTTGACCACGTTCAGGTCGAGTTTGTAACGCTCGGCAATGGTCTGCCAGTAGACCAGGCTCGCCCCGCCCAGGGGGTCGACGCCGATCCGGACCCCCGCGCCGCGGATGGCGTCGAGATCGACCACGGACGGCAGGTCGTCGACGTAGGCCGACACGTAGTCGTGCACGGTCGCCGCGGCCCGGGCCCGCTCGAGGGAAACCCGTTGGACGCCGCGCAACCCGTCGGCGAGCAGGGCGTTCGCACGGTCCTGGATCCAGGAGGTGATGTTCGTGTCGGCCGGCCCGCCGTTCGGCGGATTGTACTTGAACCCCCCGTCCGCCGGGGGGTTGTGCGACGGCGTGACGACGATCCCGTCCGCGATCCCGCCGCGCTGCCCGGCGATGGACCCGGCCGTGCGGCTTGCATCGTGGCTGGCACCACGGCCGGCAGCGTGGCCGG
>NZ_CAAAFT010000144.1:3105-5964 GCF_900634765.1 Candidatus Protofrankia californiensis
CGGCTTGCATCGTGGCTGGCACCACGGCCGGCAGCGTGGCCGGCGTTGTGCGTGAGGATCGCGTGGGAGATCACCGGGGTGGGGGTGGCTTCGTCGCGGGGAGCGATGCGTATGTCCACCCCGTGCGCGGCGAGCACTGTCAGCGCGCTGTCACGAGCCGGCACGGACAGGGCGTGCGTGTCGATGCCGAGGAACAGCGGCCCGTCCACCCCGTGCGCGGCGCGGTGCTCGCAGATCGCCTGCGTGATCGCGACGATGTGGTCGGCGTTGAAGGAGCGTCGCAGCGACGAACCGCGATGCCCGGACGTCCCGAACGCGACCCGCTGGGAGGTGTCGGCGGGGTCGGGGTGCTCGTCGTGGTAGGCGGCCAGCAGCGCGTCCACGTCGATGAGGATGTCGGGTGGCGCGGGCCGGCCCGCGAGCGGACTGGGCGGCATCAGGCGGTCCCCTCGAACAGGAAGTGACGGACACGGGCGCCGGTCACGGCCACGCCCGGAATGGTTGCGACATCGAGCCTAGCGGGCCGGCGGCGGCACGGTTGTGGCTGCTTGTTGTGAGCAGGAGCGGACGTGCTCTTGTGAGCAGGAGCGGGCGTGCCGGGCGTGGCCGGATGTGATATATCCGGTGAGATGTCGAAACCATGCCGTAGTCCAGTTACTGTCCGCCCGTGAGGCTCGGGGTGATGGGCGGGACCTTTGATCCGGTGCACAACGGCCACCTGGTGGCCGCCAGCGAGGTCGCGGCCCTGTTCGATCTGGACGAGGTGGTCTTCGTCCCCAGCGGGCGACCGTGGCAGAAGGCCGACCGGGACGTGTCACCGGCCGAGGACAGATACCTCATGACCTTCCTCGCGACAGCAGGTAACCCTCGCTTCACGGTAAGTCGGATTGACGTCGACCGCAGCGGACCGACGTACACCATTGACACGCTGCGGGACCTGCGTCGAGAGCGCAGCAAGGCCACGTTGTTCTTCATCACCGGCGCGGACGCGCTGGCGCAGATCCTGAGCTGGCGGGACGTCCGGGAGCTGTTCGCGCTGGCCCACTTCGTGGGCGTCACCCGGCCCGGCTACCAGCTCGAACTCGACGCGAGCCTGCCCGTGGACGCCGTCAGTCTCCTCGAGGTGCCGGCGCTGGCGATCTCGTCGTCCGACATTCGCGCCCGGGTCAGCCGCGGGGCACCGATCTGGTACCTCACCCCGGACGGGGTGGTGCGTTTCATCGCCAAGAGCGGCCTGTACCAGCCTCGTGACCCCGCCACGTCGACCGACCCCGCTGGTCCGGCCGGTCCGACTGGCCTGGAAATCGGTGCCACCGCCACCGCCACCGGCGGCGGCGCAACCGGGCCGTCCGCGGAAACCGGGCTGACCAGGCCGGCAGGCCCGCTGAGCCGGCGCAGGACAGATCCAGGCACGTGAAAGTGTTGTGTGTGTCAGGCTGGACAGGCAGTACGCAAGCTGGTTCGGGGCACGCCCATAGACGGAAATCGACGGACATGTGCCGGCCGCATCAGCACAGGTGATGGTCGCAACCGCGACGATCCACCGAAGCCTGACGATCCACCGAACCCAGAGAGGTGCATTCGTGACCGCATCCCCGCGAGCCGTCGAGCTCGCCCTCGAAGCGGCGCAGGCCGCCGCGGACAAGCTTGCCCATGACATCGTCGTGCTCGATGTCAGTGAGCGTCTTGCCATCACGGACTGCTTCGTCGTCGCGTCCGCGGATAACGAACGGCAGGTCAAAGCCGTCGTTGACGGGATCGAGGAGCATCTGCGCGGCTTCGACGCCAAGCCGGTCCGCCGTGAGGGGGAACGCGAGGGACGCTGGGTGCTGCTCGACTTCGCCGACGTCGTGGTGCATGTGCAGCGGGGTGAGGAGCGGACGTACTACGACCTGGAGAGGCTGTGGAAGGACTGCCCACGGGTCGCCTTCACCGACCGTGACCTCGCGCGGCATGCGGAAGTAGCCGCACCCGGCGCGGGCCGCCGGTGAGGGTCCTGCTGTGGCGCCACGGACGCACCTCGTGGAATGACCAGGGCAGGTTCCAGGGCCACGCCGATCCGCCGCTGGACGCCACCGGTCGGGCCCAGGCCCGGCTGGTGGCGCCGGCGATCCGGGCCCTCGTCCCGGACGTCGTGGTGTCCTCGGATCTGCTGCGCTGCCGGGCCACCGCGGCCGAGCTGGGTCTTGCGGTCCGGGCGGACGCCCGGCTGCGCGAGATATCGGTGGGGGCGTGGTCGGGCCTGACGGCGGAACAGGCCGCGGTGTGCTTTCCCGAGGAGGAGGCGGCCTGGCGCCGCGGGGAGGACGTCCGCCGCGGCGGTGGCGAAACCTACGAGGAGGTCGGCGCGCGAGCGATCGGCGTCGTGGAGGATCTCGTCGCTGAAGAGCTTTCCGGTGGTGACGGGCTCGCCGTGCTGGTGCTGCACGGCGGCACCGCCCGCGCCCTCATCGGTCGGATGCTCGACATACCGCCGCCGATGTGGTGGCGGTTCGGCCCGCTGGGGAACTGTCGATGGTCGCTGCTGCGCCGCTCCAACGGGCGGTTCCGGCTGGTCGAGCACAACAGTGGCCCGCTCGCAGCTGCTCGCAGTGATGATCTGGGGACGCTGGCGGCGGACCTGCCCGTGCAGGCTGCCCTGACCGCTCCCGGCACCGAAACCGCTCCCGACATCGAACCGGTACACTCACCGAGTGCCTCCTGAAGGGGCGCTTGGCAGGACCTGTAAGGTGTGAAAGGTACGCAGGAGCGGCAAGGAGCCGGATAGCAGGGCAGGTAGCAAGAGCACATCTGGGGCTGTGGCGCAGTCTGGTAGCGCATCACACTGGCAGTGTGAGGGTCAGGGGTTCGAATCCCCTC
>NZ_CAAAFT010000145.1:0-2641 GCF_900634765.1 Candidatus Protofrankia californiensis
CTTCTCGCCCTGCTCGTTTTCACCCCCCTTGTTTTCACCCTGGTCGTTTCCGCCCTGCCCGTGCAGCAGCAGGTTCAGGTGGGGGCCGAGAAGCCGGCCGAGGTCCTCGGCGTCCCGCAGCTCGCTGTTGTGCGATGTCGACCCGGCGAGCGGATCGTGGTGCACGGCGCCGATCCGCAGCCAGCCGTCCCGGGCGAACCCGAACAGGGTGTTGGCGGCGCTGTCGAGCTGCTCGGCGCCCAGCCATCCGTGGTGAACCAGATGCGACTGGGCCATGGTCGAGTTCAGCCCCGCCACCACGACCTTCAGATCGGATATGGCAAAATATGACCATTCTTCGCCGACCTGGAAACCGATGTCCGCGTCCGGGCCGTAGAAACGGCGCAGCAGCCTGTCGAAGAACGTCCATTTCGGCCAGTACGGCGCGACCGGCTCCTCGTCGGCGACCTCCTGCTGGAGAAAATAGGCTTCGCAGAGTTTCTCGTTGACGTCATGGCTGCCCGGGATGATTGCGAACCGATTGTGGTCGAGGCGCAGGGCGTCGGCCAGCCCGGCCAGCACGTCGTACGCCTGCTCGAACTCGCGTTTCGCGCCCGTCCCGGTGAGGTCGCCGGTGACGACGACGAGATCCGGAAGCAGCTCCCCGGTGTCGGTGCCGGTGTCGGCGGTGAGCCGGCGCAGGTCGTCGGACAGCCAGGTGACCAGCTCCGCGGGCGTCCGGCTGTCCGTGGGCTGTGCGGGTAGCCGCATCCCCGACAGGTGCAGCACGGTGACGGTGCGTTCATTGCCTGAAGGGCCTCCTGGAAAGGCCGGGCCGGTCCTGCCGTCGGTGCCGGGAAAAGCAGGGGCTGTCGTGGGCTTTCCCCGTCCGGTGATGGACGCGGTGATTCCCCGGATCAGTTCTTTGGCCGCGGCGTTCTCGTCCTTACCGACCAGGTCGATATAGGTGCGTGAACGCAGAAGGCCGTCCGGTTGGCATGCGCTGATACGCACGGGCACGATGCCGCGTCCGCGACCGTCCGGATCGTCCGGCCAGACCGCCAGCCATTCGGCGTTGCCGTACCGGGAGTCGCGCAGGTATGTCTCCGACAGTACCGGCACCATCCGCGTGGACGCGGGCAGCGTGCGATGCATGCGGGCCGCCCAGTCCGATCCGGGTACGAGGTCCCAGGCCTGTATGAACGCCCGGGCAGGACGGCCGCTGATCCGGATTCTTTTCTCCAGCTGCCAGGCGATCCACTCCGCCCATCCCTTGTCCGCGCCGGTGTAGCTGATGAAGAAGTCGAATTCGGCATCGCCGCCACCGGCCGCACAGCCCCCGTTGCCCATGGGTCGAGCATGCCACTGTGTGCCACGGATCGTGCCGTCCGGGTCGTGCGGGCGGTTCTACGTCCCGTGTCCGACGGCCCCGGCGTTCCTGAACGGGATGCGGCGGGCGTCGACAGGGGCGTGTCGATGGCGCCGGCATTGAGTCGTGCCGACCGTGGAAAGGTGGGACCCGCACCCGTCTTATATCGTCCAGATCGTTTCGATCGGCAGCGCGCGCATTCGGTCGCCGAACGGCAGCGGCTGCGCTCCCGCATACATCACGTAGCCCGCAAGAAACTGGTCACCGGCTTTCCGGGCGAGCTGATGCAGCCCCCGGAAGTCGTCCGCGCGAACGGTCTCGGAGGCTTTGACCTCGATGCCGACGATCTCGCCCGATGCGCGCTCCAGTACGGCATCCACCTCATTACCGTCACGGTCGCGGTAGTGGAAGAGTTGTACTGGCTCCTCTGCCCAGGTCAGTTGGCGGGCGAGTTCGCCGATGACGAAGTTCTCCAGAAGCGGGCCGACGGGCGCCGTTGGATGTGCTGCCCGTTTGAGGGACATACCGGCCAGGTGCCCGGCAAGTCCCGAGTCAATCATGATCAGTTTTGGTGTGGCGACCGCTCGGGTGGTCAGGTTGTTGGACCAGGCCGGGATTCTTCGCACAACATAGATCAGCTCCAGGGCGTCCAGATGGCGGCGGACCGTGGACGCGGCAAGACCGAGATCACGGCTCAGTCGCTGGGGGACGGCCATGCCTGCCATGCATGCCGCGAGTGCGCCGATCAGCCGGCGCAGGTCGGTGGCATGTGTGATCTCGGATACCTGGCGCACGTCGCGCGTAATGAGATCGGACAGATAGGAGGTGAAGAACCGGCCGCGGCGACGCGCGTCGGCGCGGCGTACCGCCTCGGGATATCCGCCTTGTAGGGCACGGGCAACATAGTCCGGGCGACGCAGGGTGCTCTCCGGTACGTGCGTATCTGGGCCTTGGCCGAACACGGTGTCGACGAAGCTGTCGGGGGTTCCGTGGATCTCACCCTGTGACAGTGGCCACAGTTCGATTGTTTCGGTTCGACCGGGCAGGGCGTCGGGCAGGTCACGCAGACCCGACAGCCGGGCTGAGCCGGTGAGTAGAAACCGCCCCGGGCGGGGATCGCGATCAACCTCGAGTTTGATCCCGAGCAGTAGCTCGGGCACCCGCTGGACCTCGTCGATCAGCAGCAGGCCGCCGTGCCGGACGAATCCCGTCGGGTCCGCTTCGGCGGCTGCCCGGACCGCCGCGTCGTCGAGGAAGTACGTCCTGACGTTGGTCGAGGAGTTCGCCACCAGT
>NZ_CAAAFT010000145.1:2666-3628 GCF_900634765.1 Candidatus Protofrankia californiensis
GGTGCTCTTGCCAACCGTCGGGCACCGTTGATCACTACGACGCGCGTGTCGGCGAGAGCCTGACCGACCAGATCGACGGCATGGCGCGGGTAGAGATCCGGGGCGATCATCATGTTGCCCGAGGATACCGTGAACCATGATCGATGGTGGATCTGCCGCCAGCATCGTGGTGGATCTGCCGCTGCCTGTATGGTGAATCTGCCGTAAAGATCACGGTGGATCTGCCGTATGTCACGCGGTGGATCTGCCGCCCGCTGTCGGAGGCGGTGGAATGGCTGCCCCGGCGGAACCGGTTCGATCGTGAGGCATCTTGGTCGGGGATGCGCGGCTGGTCAGGTAGGCGTGGTTCAGGTAGGCGTGGTGGGGTTTCCGGCCGCGTTCAGTGCGGCGTCCAGCAGGGCCTCCCGGTTGGCCAGGATGAACTCCTTGAGCGTCTCCGGCAGCAGCGGGAAACCGGTGATGTCCTCGCCGTGCAGGTCGATGCGTTCGACGTCGTAGCCGCCCTTGGCCGGATTGGTGAACTCCGCTCCGGTCCGGGCGGCGAGATCCATGGAGACGAGCCGGCAGACGAAGAAGTGCTGGACGATGATGCCGGGCTTGCGGCCGTCGCGATCGTTGCCCGCTCTGGGTGTGCTGGTGAGGAACACCTGTTGGACGCGGTCGGCGGTGGCGCCGAGCTCCTCGGCCAGCTCGCGGTGCAGGGCCGCCTCGACCGACGCGTCATGCGCGTCGACCCCGCCGCCCACCGTGGACCAGTAGGGTGCCACACCGGGCGGTGTCCGGCGGAACACGATCAGGTGTCCCTCCCCGTCGATCAGGATTGCTCGGGCTGCCCGCCGCACGACTCGCACCGACCCATCATCGCCTCTGCGCCGATACGCGGATGCTCCCGTGCCAATACTGGGATGCCCCTGTGGCCAACAGCCGGATGCCCACGCCCGGATGCCCACGCCCGGATGCCC
>NZ_CAAAFT010000146.1:0-8370 GCF_900634765.1 Candidatus Protofrankia californiensis
TGGCCCGCCGACTACGTCGAGTACGCCGTCCACCGGCGGGCTGACCTGGCCGAGGTCGGTCACGATCTCGGCCGCCCCGATCTCGGCCAGAGCATCGCTGTCAGCGTGGTTGCGTACGGCGGCCACCACGTGCGCACCGGCACGGGTGGCCAGCTGCACGGCGTACCAGCCGACGGCCCCGGAGGCGCCCGTGACCAGCAGACGCCGGCCGAGCAGCGTCCCGAACACGCCTACCGCCTGCAGGGCGGAGATGCCCGGAAGCGCCAACGCCGTCGCGGTGCCCGCGTCGACGCCGTCCGGGAGGATCGCCACGTCGGCGCTGTCGACCGCTATCCGCCGCGCCCAGGCACCGGGGGCGGGCAGCACTGTGACGACATGTGTGCCCGCCGGTGGTCCGCTCCCGTCGGCCGCGGCCACGGCGACCACGCCCGCGGCGTCGAATCCCCACACCTCGCCGGGTCCGAGCATCCCAGGGGCATAGCGCAGATCACGATCGACCAGCGAGAACGCTGCGACCTCCAGCACCAGCTGGCTGCGACCGGGGACGGGCTCGGGCCGGGACCCGATGCTCAGCCCCGCCCGAGCGGCGGGATCGACGACCAAGGCCTCCACATTGACCCCCTACACGTTGGATGTCTTGACAGTATTGTCATTTGAACTTATCAGTTCACTATGCTGTCCCTTACTGTAACGGGCAGACGATGTGCGGTGCACCGTCGGGCAGGTGAGGGGCGAGGGGATGGTCGTCCCGGTCGGTGAGCTGCTGTCGGGCAGGCACGACGACTGGGTCCTGCTGGAGTGGGAGTGGCTGCGCCAGCTTCAGTTGCATCTCCAGGTACATCCTGCCGAGGCAGCCGCTGCCGCCTGCCTGCAGACTGGCCGGTACTACCTGTCCACCATCGGCTGGCTCGGATTCGTGCTCAGTGCCATGGCGACGGTGATACTTGCCGGTTACGCCGCCGTCCTGGCCCTGAATGTCACGCCGAAGGAGGAGCTGAAGGCTCCGTGGCGATGAGAAGGCCCCGACGACCGTATCGCCCAACGCCGTTGTCGTCACCGGTGCAGCGGCACGGTGGATTTTCCGGGCGGTTCACCACAACGAAGCCGACTGGTCGGAATGTTCGCGAACCAGGTTATAGGGTGAGTCCCCGGATTTCACCGGCACAGACATACTGCTGAAGAACCCCCCGCCCGGAAGGAGCCTGGGAACCGGGTGCCGGTGGTGCGTTTCCGGGTGCGGCATCATACTTGTGGACACAGGGGCCGCCGGCCGGATGGCGGGACCGTCGGGTGCCAGGAGGAAATATGGCTTCTATCGACCTCGACAAAGTGTTGGACAAGGCGTGGGCGGAGCAGGATCTGGCGGAGATTCTCACCGCACCGGTGTCGGCCCTGAAGGGGGTTTCGGACCGAGACGGCCAACTGTTGCAGGAGGCGTTCGGCGTTAAAACAGTGGCTGATCTGGCCAATCTGAAGTACTTCCGTTGGGCTTCGGCGCTCGCGGCGCTGAACACCTCGGCCAGGTAGCCACGACCCAGGTAGCCACGAATCAAGTAACCGCACATGGCCGTCGTGGCCCCGGTTGTTCTGGGGCCACGACGGCCATGCCATGCCTGCCGCTCCGCTTGCCCCGGCCGGGACAGCCGGACGCCAGGCCGGGACAGCCGGGAAATCGGTCGCTATGCGTCGCCTGCTCGTCGCCCGTCCGTCACGGGGCAGAGCCGAAAAAATGGGTAGATTGACAGGAAATTCCCGATATTTTCAGCAGCGTCACGAATATGTCTAACGCTATGAATTGCCTGCCATCCCATGGTGCCCGGCAGCGACTGCGACCCGTCGCTCTCCCACGTTTGTCGGTGGTCCCGAAGAACGGGATCGTGCCGCTGGATGGACGGGTGATGAATGGGGCCGGATGCACACGTGACCATTCATCCGGACGCGCCTGCGCGAGGCGGAGCCCCGCCGTAGACTCCGGCTCGTTTGGCTGCGTTGTGTCGCACTTCCTCACCAGGCCGAACATCGCCCTTCGCGGTGACCTGCAGCCGACCGGTGGGCCGCCTGGCGAGTACGGGATGTGGTCATGAGCGAACCCTTACCCTCAATTCGACTCTGTATCCGATGGAAGGCGCTGGTAGTGACTGTCGTAGAGCCTGTCCGGACAAGCCAGCACGACCAGCGCCTACGCATGTGGCTGCTCCAGGGCTTGGCCGAGCGGTCGCGGCAGCACGCGGGACCCCACGCCCAGCTTCCGGTCGAGCACAGGCGCCACCCGTGGTGGCGTGTGATGTGCCTCACGGGAGTGGACTACTTCTCCACCCTCGGTTACCAGCCTGGTATCGCCGCTCTTGCCGCCGGCAGCCTCAGCCCGGTCGCGACGCTGATCCTTGTTCTGCTCACCCTGTTCGGGGCTCTTCCCGTCTACCGGAAAGTGGCGTTGTCGAGCCCCCACGGTGAGGGTTCCATCGCGATGCTGGAGCATCTTCTGCCGTGGTGGTCGGGAAAGATGCTCGTCCTGGTTCTGTTGGGGTTCGCCGCCACCGACTTCCTCATCACGGTTACCCTCTCGGCCGCCGACGCCACCGCGCACCTCATCGAGAACCCGTACGCCCCGGACTTCCTGGACGGTCATAACGTGCTTGTCACGCTGGTGCTGCTCGCCCTGCTTGCCGCGGTATTTCTCAAGGGTTTCACCGAGGCCCTCGGTATCGCGGTCGCCCTGGTCATAGTTTATCTGACGCTGAACCTCGTCGTCGTGCTGGCCGGTGCGGTCCAGGTGCTGCATACCCCGCACGTCGTCGACGACTGGCACACCCTGCTGGTGTCCGAGCATCCGAACCCCCTGTTGATTATCGGGGTGGCGCTCGTGGTCTTTCCAAAGCTCGCGCTGGGACTTTCCGGTTTCGAGACCGGCGTGGCGGTGATGCCGCTGATCCGCGGGGACGCATCCGACACGGAGGAGCATCCCGCCGGGCGGATCCGGGGAACCCGGCACCTGCTCACCACCGCAGCGATAATTATGAGCGTTTTTCTGCTGGCCAGCAGCATGGTGACGACCCTGCTCATCCCGAAGGCGGAGTTCGAGACGGGCGGCGCCGCCAACGGCCGCGCCCTTGCCTATCTCGCCCACGAACTGTTGGGCAACGTATTCGGGACCGTTTACGACGTCAGCACCATCGCAATCCTGTGGTTCGCCGGTGCGTCCGCGCTGGCGGGGCTGCTCAACCTGGTGCCCCGTTATCTGCCGCGCTATGGGATGGCCCCGCACTGGGCGCGTGCGGTCCGCCCGCTGGTCCTCGTGTTCACCGCGGTCGCGTTCGTCGTCACGGTGCTGTTTCGGGCCAGCGTCGACAAGCAGGCCGGCGCCTACGCGACCGGCGTGCTCGTCCTCATCACATCGGCATCACTGGCAGTGACGCTGGCGTCGGTGAAACGGAGCCGGCGCGTATACACCACCGGGTTCGCGGCCATCACCATGGTTTTCGTCTACACGACCATCGCGAACATCATCGAACGGCCGGACGGTCTGATCATCGGGTCGTTCTTCATCATGACGATCATCGTCGTGTCGTTCGCGTCGCGTGGGATACGCGCGTTCGAGCTGCGCGTCACGAACGTGCGCCTCGACGACGCCGCAACACGGTTCGTCGCCGAGGCCGCCGGATCCGGCCAACTACGGCTGATCGCCAATGAGCCGGACCTGAGGGACGCCGCCGAATACTACGACAAGGAACGGCAAGAACGTCGTGACCTGCACATCCCCGACGGAGATCCCCTGCTCTTCGTCGAGGTGACGGTGCCGGACGCATCGGAGTTCGAAAGCGAACTCGACGTCCGGGGCGAGGAACGCCACGGCTACCGGATCCTGAAGCTGACAAGCACCTCCGTACCCAACGCGATCGCGGCGCTCCTGCTGCACCTGCGTGACGTCACCGGCGAGCGCCCGCACGTCTACTTCGAGTGGAGCGAGGGAAATCCCCTGCTCAACCTGCTGCGGTTCCTGTTCGTCGGCGTCGGCGAGGTTGCGCCCGTCACCCGTGAGGTGCTCCGCGAAGCCGAACCCGACCCAGCCCGACGACCCTTCGTCCACGTCGGTTGACATTCAGGGCGTGCGCCGATCGGTTGCCCCCAAAGGCACCTGACGCCACGGCCGTTGGGGCTCCACGGCCATCCGGCCACCTGGTCATCGTGACTGGCTGAGGACGAGGCGGTCGCGCACCCGCGGTGGCAGCCGGGCAACGGCAGAGGCGATGCGGGCGTCCCTGCCGACGAGATACCGGGTACGGGGCCGTCGAGTCGTCAGAGCGTGCGCGATCACCTTCGCGACCTCCTCCGGTGGGATCCCGGCGGCGTCGTTGCGCCTCGCGCTCGCGCGGGCGGCGGCGATCTGTGCCCCGTACAGCTTGTCGACCGTCGGGGGCAGCGTCGCGAGCAGCTGGTCGGCGGATGCTGTCGCCGTCTGCCAGATCGGCGTCGCGACTGCTCCGGGTTCGACGAGGACGACACCGATCCCCCACGGTGCGAGCTCGAGGCGCAGCGTGTCGGTGAGCGCGGCCAGCGCGAACTTCGATGCGGTGTACGCGCCGAGCATCGGCGAGACGATCCGGTCGCCGATCGAGCCCACGTTGACGATCCGGCCGTGGCCGTCGCGCAGCAGGGGGAGCAGCGCCTGGGTGACCGCCACCTGGCCGACGACATTGACGTCGAGCTGGCGGCGCAGCTCCGCCGGAGGGAGGAACTCCACCGGCGCGGCGACCGCGATGCCCGCGTTGTTGACCAGACCCGCCAGACCATCGGCTCCGACGGTGTCGCGCACGGTGGCGACGGCTGCTGCCACCGCGTCCGGATCGGTCACGTCGAGCTGGACGGGCACGACCCGCTCGCCGAATCCGGCCTTCAGCGCCGCCGCGTCCTGCTCCCGGCGTACTCCGGCGATCACCCGTCTGCCCTGGCCGACCAGCTGGCGCACGGTCGCCGCGCCGATCCCCTTCGACGCCCCGGTGACCACGACGGTCCGCGGGGATGTGCTCATCGGCGGTCCCTTCTGGGTGGTCCGTCTCATGGGTGGCCCGTGCAGGTCCGTGCTCGAGCGGACAGCCTCGAGCGGACAGCATAGTTGCGGCCTGCGGGCAGAGTAGCCCGTCGGCGACGTTCGCGGCAGATCGTCACCGGACTCCTGGCAGGCCGTCACCGGTCGTCCGGGGCATGGTTGCGGTTTACCCGTCCCGGTACCTGGAAGGAGTCGCGGGAGACGACCTGGGCAGCTCGCCGCAACGAGACGCTGGAGGCAACCGTGACCGATGACGTGCACTCGACGTGGTTCCATCGGGTCCGGAAGGCCACAGCCCCCTGGTCGCCGGGCGGGGACACGGCGGTTTCGCGGACCGCCGACAGCCCGGGACGTTCGCGGGCGCGCCCGCGGGTTGTCGTGGTCGGCAGCGGCTTCGGCGGTTTCGGGGTGCTCAGCCATCTGGAACGGCGGTTGCCGGCGGACGCAGCCGAACTCGTCGTCGTGTCCCCGGTGGATCATCTCCTGTACACGTCGCTGTTGCCGCAGGTCAGCGCCAACGAGGCCGAACCGCGTCACCTGGCGGTCTCCATCAGGGCCGCGTTGCGGCGGACCACGCTCCGCCTCGGCCACGTCGTCGCGGTCGACGCCGCTGGAGGCGCCGGTGCCGCGGGAGGGACCGACGCCGGGGGCGGTACGGTCACGATCCGCCGGCCCGACGGCTTCCGGGAGAAGCTGCGCTGGGACCGGCTCGTGCTCGCACCCGGGGCGGTGACCCGCACCTTCGACGTCCCGGGGCTCACCGACCATGCGCTGGGTCTGAAGAACCTCGCGGAAGCCGTCTATCTACGCGATCACGTACTCCGCCAGCTTGAGTACGCCGATGCCTGCGACGATCCGGCCGAGCGCCGGGCGCGGTGCACGTTCGTGGTGATCGGGGCCGGTTACACCGGGACGGAGCTCGCCGCGCAGATGACGCAGTTCACCAGCCGGGCGGTGTACCAGTACCCGAGGCTCGCCGAGGGGGACATCCGGTGGATCCTGGCCGATCTGGCACCACGGGTGTTGCCGGAGCTGCGTACCGCTCTGGGCGATCGTGCGGCGCGGGTGCTGGCCGCGCGCGGCGTCGAGGTGCGGCTACGGA
The DNA here is from genome assembly GCF_900634765.1 of Candidatus Protofrankia californiensis. Taxonomy (NCBI): domain Bacteria; kingdom Bacillati; phylum Actinomycetota; class Actinomycetes; order Frankiales; family Frankiaceae; genus Protofrankia; species Candidatus Protofrankia californiensis. The sequence continues at coordinate 6,150 of NZ_CAAAFT010000146.1, forward strand.
CGTCCGTCGCGGAGGTGAGTGCGGACAGCGTCCGGTTCACCACCGGTGAGATTGTGGCGACCCATACCCTGGTCTGGTGCGCGGGGGTCAGCCCCAGTCCGCTGGTCGCCACCCTGGGCCTGCCGACGACCCGGCAGGGTCGGCTGGTGGTGGACGCCCAGTTCCGGGTGCCCGACGTCGCGGGCATGTTCGCACTCGGCGACGCTGCGGCCGTGCCGGACGTCACCCAGGGTTGCCAGCCCGCGGGGCAGACCGCCCAGCATGCGGTCCGGCAGGCAGCTGCCGCCGCTCGCAGTGTCGCCGCGTCGCTGGGCTACGCGACGGCCCGGCCATACCGGCATCGCAATCTCGGCTTCATCGTCGACCTCGGCGGGACCGCCGCGGTGGCCGATCCCCTCGGGGTTCCCCTGTCCGGGGTGCCTGCCGCGGCGTTGACCCGCATGTACCACCTCCGGGCGCTGCCGTGCCTGACCAACAAGACCCGGGTTGCGGCCGACTGGCTCCTCGGTGCCTTCACCCCACGTCAGATCGTCCAGCTCGGGTTCCTGCCCCCGGCCAAATCCTCGATCAGCGCTGCTGAACGGACCGACATCTACACCGGCAGCGGGGCCAGATAGCACAAGCGCTGGGGTAGGACAAGCGCTGGGGAGCCTGACGGTCAGCCCGAGGGAAGGTCGGGTGGGCCGTCAGGCTCGGTCTGCTCCGCGAGGAAGCGTTCCAGCGCGGCAGCGAGTTCGTCCGCAGTGGGCAGCGCCTCGGTCGTGGCCGCCGGAAGGTCGGTACCTTCTCGACCTTGGATGAACGTGTCGTACTGTTCTTCGAGGGCGGTGACCAGCGCCGCGGCTTCACCGCCGTTTGCCAGCTGCCGGTCGATGTTGCCGCGGATGGCCGCTGAGGCGGAGCGCAGCCCGTCCAGCGGGAGCATCAGGCCGGTCGCCTTCGACAGCGAGGTGAGCAGGCTTTCGGTGGCTGCCGGATAGTCGGTCTGCGACAGATAGTGCGGGACATGGGCGGCGAACCCCATCGCGTCGAGACCGTCGCGCCCACGCTGGTACTCCATGAGATGGCCGGCGCTGCCGGGGACCTGGACCCGCCGCACCCACGGCTCGTATCCGATGATGAGATCCCGACGGGTGGCATGCGCGGTGACGCCGCACGGGCGGGTGTGCGGAACGGCCATCGGGATCGCGTTGAGACCCACGGTCAGCCGGACGCTCAGGCGCTGGGCGAGGGCGCCGACGGCGGCGATGAACCGCTTCCACTGCAGGTCAGGTTCTGGACCGGACAGCAGCAGGAACGGCGTGCCGGCGCTGTCGTCAACGAGATACAGCCCGAGTACCGGCTCGTCGTAGTGTTCCCAGTGGTCCTCAACAAAGATCATGAACGGGCGCCGGGAGCGGTAGTCGAGCAACTGATCGACGTCGAAGGTCGCGATGAGACGGTTGTCCAGCGTGGTCAGCAGGTGGTCGCGGGCCAGCCGAATCGCGCCACCCGCATCGACGACACCGGTGAGCGCCTCCACCAGCACGGACCTGCCGATCTCCGGCAGGTCGTCGGCGACTTCATACAGCTCACTCGGGTCGAGCACTGGTCAGGGTCTCCTCACAGAAGTCTGTCGACCGCTTCAACGAAGATGAAGCGGCAACGGTGCCGATCTGTTCCTACCGCGTGACGCCTCCTGGGAACCTGGTGGACCGCTCGCGGTAAGTATCGCAGTTGGGTTCAGGCCCGGGCGGGCGGTGGCCATGGCGGGAGATCGTGGCTGTGTCCTGCGCGGCGTGGTCGGCACGGGTAGTCCAACCTAGGAGCAGTGTCTCGCTGTCGCTGACGAGGGCGGGCGTGGCGGCAAAGCGGTAAGGAGGTTTCATGCGTGACGCGCTGCCGGAGCTGGCCCGCTGGTGGACGGCGGGGACGCCGTTCGCGCTCGCCACCGTGGTCGCGACCAGTTCGTCCGCGCCGCGTCCGCCCGGTGCGGTGATGGCCGTGAACGCCGACGGGGACGCGGTCGGCAGCATCTCGGGCGGTTGCGTCGAGGGCGCGGTGTACGAGATGGCATGCCAGGTGCTTGCCACGGGTGAGCCGGCGCTGGCCACATACGGCCTGGGCGATGACGACGTGTTCGCGACCGGACTGACCTGCGGTGGGACGATCAGCGTCTTCGTGCAGAGCATCGACCGCCGGCGGGCGCCGGAGTTCGGCGACGTGGCGGTGGCGGTGGACG
>NZ_CAAAFT010000146.1:8395-9227 GCF_900634765.1 Candidatus Protofrankia californiensis
GGTGGCGGTGGACGCGGCCGAGCCGGTGGCCACCGCCACCGCCACCGGCTCGGCCGGTGGACCGGTGACGGTGGGGGCCCGGCTGGCAGTCTGGCCGGACCGGGTGGTCGGCACGCTCGGCACCGGCGAGCTCGACGCGGCCGTCATCGACGACGCCCGGGGGATGCTCGCGCAGGGGCAGTGCGGTCAGCGCCGGTACGGGTCGCGCGGCCAGTGGCGCCGCGCCGAGGTCAGCGTGTTCGTGCAGGCGTTCGCGCCGCCTGCCCGCATGCTCGTGTTCGGCGCGATCGACTTCGCGGCCGCGCTCACCCGCGTCGGGGCGTTTCTGGGGTTCCGGGTCACCGTGTGCGACGCCCGGCCGGTGTTCGCCACCCGCGGACGTTTCCCGGACGCCCACGAGGTGGTGGTCGAATGGCCGCACCGTTACCTCGGGCGGACCGCTGTGGACCCGTCCACGGCGATCTGTGTGCTCACCCACGACCCGAAGTTCGACGTGCCGCTGCTGGTGTCGGCCCTGCGCACCCCGGCAGGCTACATCGGGGCGATGGGCAGCCGGCGCACCCACGCCGACCGGCTTGCCCGCCTGCGGGCCGCGGGGCTGACCGAGGAGGAACTGGCCCGTATCCGGGCGCCGATCGGTCTCGACCTCGGTGGCCGCACGCCCGAGGAGACCGCGGTGTCGATCGCGGCCGAAATCATCCAGCTGCGCTGGGGGGGAAGCGGCCGGCCGTTGTCGGTGACCTCCGGTCGTATCCACACTGAATTGTGACGTGCCGCATTGTGACGTGCCGCATTGTGACGTGCCGATCCGGCGCACCGGAGTCGAAAGTGC
>NZ_CAAAFT010000147.1:0-1710 GCF_900634765.1 Candidatus Protofrankia californiensis
GTCGAACTCCAGGCCCTTGGACTCCGCGACGGTGAGTACCGCGATCGGGGCGGCCAACACGTCCGCTACGCCGACCGGGACGTCCCCCAACGTGGTCGCGAGCGCCGCGCGCACTCGCTCGGGCAGGCCCACCGGGCAGATCACCGCCACCCGGCCCTCGCCCACCGCGTCGGCGGCGCGCAGCGCCTCGGCGGCGACCGCGGCGACCAGCGCGTCACTGCCGGGCTGGTCGGTATCGACACCCACCGCCGTCGGAGGCCGTCCGGTGGCGCGGACGGAACGCGGCGGCTCGGCCGAGGGGTCCTGCGCGGCGAGGACGTCAGCTGCCACATCCATGATTTCCGCGGGGGTGCGATAGCTGACGCTGAGTCGTTCCACCCGCCATCTGTCCCCGATGTGCGGGGCCAGCGCGTCGGTCCAGGAGCCGGCCGCGGCCGGGCTCGAAGCCTGGGCGAGGTCACCGACCAGGGTGGCGGAGCGTATCGGGCAGCGCCGCCACAGCAGCCGCCACAGCATCGGCGACACTTCCTGAGCCTCGTCGACGATGAGATGACCGAAGGTCCACGACCGGTCACCGCTGGCATGCTCCACCGCGCTTCGCCGCCGGCGCGGTCCGTACCAGCGTTCGGCCATTCCCGCGGTCATCGTCTCCACGTCGACCATCCCGGTCAGACCCAGGCCGTCGAGAACCTCACGGGCGTACTCCCGGTCGGCCTGTCGGTCCCGCTCGACGTCCCATTCGGCCAGTTCCGCCGTGTCGGCGTCCGGATCGCCCAGCAGTTCGGCGGCCTCGTCGAGCAGTGGCACGTCCGCCGGTGTCCAGGGGGCGTCCGCCCGGCGGTGCAGCAGGTGGCGCTCGTCCGCCGGCAGCCTTGCCACGCCTGCCGCCGGGGCAAGCCGGGCCGGTGCGGCGAACAGGTCGGAGAGCAGGCGCTGGGGGGTCAGCCGTGGCCACAGCGTGTCGAAGACGGCCCGCACGTCCGGATCGGCGTGCAGGTACCCGGCGATCTCCTCGCGTTCGTCGTCGTCGAGCAGGCCACCGGCGAGATTCGTGATCACCTGGTCGGTGAGCGCGGTCGTCAGTTCACGGACGAAAACCCGCCGGGCCAGGTTGTGCGGACGGCGACTGCGCCGAGCCCGGGTGCGGGCGTTCTCGACGACCCGCTGTTGCAGGCGCAGGACGGCGCCGTCGTAGGGGACGTCCACACCGCCCGGGGGAACGTGCTGACGGTTCTTCACCGCCTCGGCCACGAGCTTCGCCATCCGCAGGTCACCTTTGAGCGCGACGACGCGGGCGTCCTCACCGCCGGTGGCGTCGACGCCGGGGAACAGCCGCCCCGGGGTTGTGAAGATCACACCCGTCTCGCCGAGGGAGGGCAGCACCTGCTCGATGTAGCGCAGGAACACCGGGCTCGGGCCGACCACCAGCACGCCGGAGCGGGCGAGCCGCTCCCGCTCGGTGTAGAGCAGGTAGGCGGCCCGGTGCAGGGCCACCGCGGTCTTGCCGGTACCCGGTCCGCCGTCGACGACCAGGACGGACCCGGCGTCGGCGCGGATCACCCTGTCCTGTTCGGCCTGCAGCGTTGCGACGATGTCGTGCATGTGGCCCGAGCGGGGCGCGGACAGCGCCTCCAGCAGCGGTGTGTCACTGCTCGCCCCGGCCACCGGGCCGTCGCCGACACCGGTGGGGTCGAGCACGTCGTCGGTGAA
>NZ_CAAAFT010000147.1:2054-3212 GCF_900634765.1 Candidatus Protofrankia californiensis
GGTCGGCGAGGGTCGCCCGGTAGAAGGCGGTGGCCACCGGGGCACGCCAGTCGATCAGGATCGGTTCGTGCTCGGTGTCCGACAGGCCGATCCGGCCGATGTAGATGCGCCGATGGTCGGTGCGGTCCATGGCGCCGAAACACAGCTGCTCCTCGGCGGCGTCGAGCCGGCTGATCCGATCGGAGTATGCGCCGGCGAAGGCGTCCCGCTCCACCCGTGACTGCGGCGTGCCGGTGCCCGCCTCCAGCAGTACGGCGCGCAGCTGCTCACGGGTCTGGTCGCGCAGGTCGTCCAAGCGGCTGTACAGGGTGTCGACATACGCCTGCTCACGCGCGAGTTCGTGCTCGTACGTCGTCGACACCTGTGATCCTTCCGGCTTGTGAGGGATGAGCGTTCCCGGCTGTACGACCGGCGCTCCCGGCCAACATCCGCATGCGGAGTGGGACATAGAGCGTATGCCTGCGTGCCCTCCGGCGCTCGACACCCCAGAAAAGATCTTCCGCCCTGGCCGGTCAGGGCGGCTGTTCCGGCTGGTCGCGGTCGTTTGTGGCTGGAATTGTTTGTGGCCAGGGTCACCCGGGCCGCGGGTCGCGGGCCATGCCGGAAGCCCGGGCCGTGCCGGGCGTCCGGGCACAGTCCTGCCGCACTGTGTCGACGTCCGGCCTCACCATGTCAACCGCGCCATGTGCAGCTGCTCGGACGGGACGCCGGCCAGCAGCGCCGCGTCTCGGACGGCCTCCATCCATGCCTCGGGGCCGCAGACGAACACGTCGTGGTCGGCGATGTCGGGGACGATCTGGCGCAGCGCGACGTCGTCCAGCAGGGAGGAGAAGCGTTCCGGCAGCCATGACGGACGGTCCGGGCAGCGGTGCCCGGGCAGGTAGATCACGCGGATCCCGTGCAGCACGGCCAGCATGTCCAGCTCGTGCCGGAAGGTCGGGCCCTGCTCGGTCGTGGCCCGGTAGATCAGCACGGCCTCGGCGGGGGAGTAGTCGAGCTCGTCGAGGAGCGCCCTGATCGGGGTGATACCGACGCCGCACGCCATCATGGTCAGCCGCTGCCGACGGCAGCCGGCAGCAGCGGACGGGTCGACGTTCGTGAGCGAGTCCAGTGTCGTCATGGTCGTCGTCATGGTCATGGTGTTGCCCCCTTCGATGG
>NZ_CAAAFT010000147.1:3237-17293 GCF_900634765.1 Candidatus Protofrankia californiensis
GTCCAGTGTCGTCATGGTCGTCGTCATGGTCGTCGTCATGGTCATGGTGTTGCCCCCTTCGATGGTTCGGGGCCCAGGGCCTGGAAAGAACGTGATCGCGTAGCCTTCGGCCCTCTGGTGCCCCGGAACTTGGAGCGACCGTCTCCCTGCTCTCCACGGCAAGGTCGTTCCGATGCTCCACCGTCCACGGTGGGCCAGCGGACTTCACCGTTGCTGAACCCAACCTGTGAGGTTGCTGGGAGTTCAACTTGTCGTCAGCCGCGGCGGATGTGCTCAGATAGAGGGAAATCAGACGATCATTGCGGAGCGAATGCATGAGCAGCGAGACGATGTCCGACCAGCTGGTGAACCTGCGCGATCTGGGCGGATTGCCCATCAGTGACGGCAGGTTGACCCGCGCCGGTGTGCTCTACCGCAGTGATGCGCCCCGGCATGGCGACCGGCCGCCGTCGGTCGATCTGGAATGGCCGCCCCGCACGGTCGTCGACCTGCGCTCGCCGGTCGAACAGGACGGCGGCCCGCACCCGTTGGCGTCGGCAACGACCGACGTCCACGCGATCCCGCTGATCGGCGATGTCGATCCCGCCGATCCCACATCCCGGACCGCCGTGGCACTGGCCGGCGGTCTGCACACGCTCTACCAGTCGATCATCGAGTTCGCCGGTCCGACGGTGGTCGGCATTCTTCACCTCGCGGCTCGGACACCCGCCCCGCTGCTCGTCCACTGCGCGGCCGGTAAGGACAGGACCGGTCTTGTCGTGGCGGTGCTGCTACGCGCCGTGGGTGTCGAAGCGGACGCGGTGCTCGCGGACTATGCGGTCACGGCCACGAACATGCCCGCGGTGCTGCGTCGGCTGGGCGACAGCCCGCTGCTGCCGGACGGGGGCAGAGGTGCTCGTGATCTCGCCATGACATCTGCCACAGCCGTCGAACAGGTGCTGAGCATTATCGACGGCCACGACGGTGGGGTGGCGGGCTGGCTGGCCGACAACGGTGCGGATCCGGATGCGCTGTCCGCGTGGAGATCCCGCCTGCTGCCTTGACTCACGTTGCCCCGCCCACCACACCAAGCTCCGGCGGATAGTCGCGAAGCAACCCGGCGTCTCGCTCCTTTTCCTTACCGATCATCGCTGGATGATCGGTAAGCCCTGTACGGCGGCCAACCCCTCCGCCAGGGGCCCCAGATCGTCGCGAAGCGACTATCTGGGGAAAGGCTGGTGGATTTCGACTGCGAATGACGCCGTCGCGGAGGCCCCGTGTGGCCATCTGTCCTCGATGGCCACACGAACGTCCGACGCCTGCCGATGGTGGGCGGTAGGCCCCATCATCACGAGGTTCAACAGGTCGTCGGGCGGCAGGGAGAGCTCAAGGTCGAGGGTCAGCCGGTCCTGTTGGACAAAAAACCCGGCCAGTTTCTCACGCAGACGCTCGGATTTTCTTTCGTCTACCGTGACCAGACCGAGCGGACCCACGATTTCGGCAAGATGGCGGGCGGTGGGTATCACAATGACCAGCTGTCCGTCCGAGCGCAGGATGCGGTGCATCTCCGTGACATTACGTGGCGCGAAGACGTCGAGAACGAGCGATGCCGCTGCGGTCCGGATGGGGAGCGGGCCGCGCACGTCCGTGCCGACGGCACCGATGCGTGGATGCGCCCGGGCCGCCCGCCGTAGTGCGTACCTCGACGCGTCCACCGCGATGCCGACCGCACCCGGTGATAACCGGAGCAGGTGCGCCAGGTAGTAGCCGGTACCGGCGCCGATATCGATGACGACCGGTTCGCCGCCGGCGTGTTCGCCGCTGTTTTCGGGCTCGCCGCTGTTTTCGGATCTGGCGTCGCCGTCGTTGTTCTGGTAACCGCCGATGGTGCTCTGGTGGCCGTGGACGGCCGTGGCGAGGCGCCGGCCCGGCAGCCCGGTACCCGTGCTGGTGCCCTGATAGCTGTGGACGGCCGTGGCGAGCCTGTCCGCGAGCGTGGCGTAGTGACCGGCGGTGAGGAAGGCCTCCCGTGCCTTCACCATGTCCGCACTGTCACCGCCCAGTGCCGCTGCCCGTCCGGTGGTGAGTGTCAGGTAGCCCGTCCTGGCGAGGTCGTAGGTGTGGCCTGCCGGACAGCGCACCTGCCCCGGGCCCGCGGCCAGATCCTTTCGGCACATCGGGCATGTGAGATAGGCGAGAACAGCATGAATCACGCTGTGCCCACCGCCATCATCGGCCGCATGGTAACGACAGTACGTGCCCGGTGAGCTGGGACGATCGATCGTCGGCCCGGCGGCGCCAGGGCAGTGAGGGTGGTGAGGTGACATGACCTACCGATCCGACGGTCGTTCCCCCGGCTCGGTGACCGTTCCGGCAACCAGCGCTGTCATCGGGTCGCGGCGTCGTACGCCCGAGCGGGTGGGTGTCGTCGGCGCCGGCATGGTCGGCCTGTCCACCGCATGGTTCCTCCAGGAGCACGGGGTCCAGGTCACGGTGATCGAGCGCGATCATGTTGCGGCCGGCTCGTCCTGGGGGAATGCGGGGTGGGTTACTCCGAGCCTGGCAACGCCCCTGCCGGAACCGGCGGTACTACGTTACGGCGTCCGTGCCGTGGTGAGTCCGGCGTCCCCGGTGTACGTGCCACCACGTGCGGATCCGCAGCTGCTGCGGTTCCTCGCCGGATTCGCCCGTAACAGTACGGCGCGGCGTTGGCGGGCGGCGATGGAAAGCCTCGTGCCGGTCAACCGCAGGGCGTTCGACGCCTTCGACCAACTGGCCGCGGGGGGAGTGCAGGTGCCGACCCGTCCGGCCGCGCCCTTTCTGGCCTGTTACCGCAGCGCGCGTGAGCGGGAGGCGTTGGTCACCGAACTCGCTGAGATCCGCGCCGCGGGCCAGAAGGTCGACTTCGAACTGCTCAGCGGCTCCGAGGCGCGGGCCTTGCAGCCGGCGTTGACCGGCGAGATCGATGCCGCGGTCCGTATCGACGGCCAGCGCTTCTGCGACCCGGGGCGCTTCGTGGCGGCGCTCGCCGACAGCGTCCGGGCTCGAGGCGGTGATCTGCGGGAGGGCGTCGGCGTCCGCGGGATCCGTGACTGCGATGCCGACATGGCGTTGGAGCTCTCGACGGGGCAGACTGCCCGGTTCGACGCGGTCGTCGTCGCCAGCGGCGCGTGGCTGAACGAGCTCGCACGCCCGTTCGGAGTTCGTCTCCCCGTGCAGGCGGGGCGGGGGTACAGCTTCAGCGTGGCGGCCCGTGCCGTACCCGAGGGTCCGCTGTATTTCCCAGCCCAGCGGGTGGCCTGTACACCGCTGGGGGACCGGCTGCGTATCGCCGGGATGATGGAGTTCCGGGAACCTCGGGCGCCGCTGGACCACCGTCGGATCACCGCGATTGTCGATGCGGTTCGCCCCCTGCTGACCGGGGTGGAGCTGGCCTCTCGGAGGCAGGAATGGGTTGGCTCGCGGCCCTGCACGCCCGACGGCCTTCCCCTGATCGGCCGGACGGCCTCCCCGCGGTTGTTCGTGGCCGGCGGGCACGGTATGTGGGGCATCACGTTGGGGCCGGTCAGTGGACAGTTGGTGGCGCAGGCGCTCATCACGGGCCGTTGCCCGGCGGAACTCGCGCCTTTCGACCCGTTGCGTTGACCTGTGGCCGAGCCTGGTTCACTAAACCAGCCGACCAACCGATCAGCCGATTGCTGTGGGTTTCGTGGCGGGGAATGCCGTTCCCTGCCGATCGAGCGAGCATTCTCTTTGTATCCACATGAATACTGCCGGTAATGTGATGATGTGAAACTGCCGCTGTCGTGCCACGGGTACGGTACGTGTTTTGACAACACCGGTGATGGATGCAAGTCTGCCTGAGTGGTGTGGCGTGGGGTCGCACCGTAGGTGGAAGGTCGAATGACCGGGCACCGGGCACCGAGGAGTGGACGGACCATTGACGGCGCTGCACCATTCATCTTTCAGGCATCGGACCGGTACCGGTCGTCGGCGTGCCCAGGCTGATTCGATCCGTTGTTCCAGTGATGCCGCTCAGGTCGTCTGCGATGAGGGTCATCGCTGGTGGGCTGTTCGCTGGTCCTTGGTCGGCCTGCTCGCTGACGGTCCCTTCGAGACACGGGCAGCCGCAGTGGAGAGGGCAAACAGTTTACCCCGGCTGTGACGATACGTGACGGCATCCCCGTCCCGGGACGTTTCCACCCCCGACCCCTCGGCAAGGGCTTGACCAAGGACTTGCCGAGGTGCGGTATTCGACCAGGATGCCGCCGAACAACGGCGTTCGATCAGCGAACCGGGGTTCCCGCCGGATCCGGGGTCCGGAAGCCGATCTGGCAGGTCCGGGAGGTCCAGGTCTGCTGGCCGCGAACCCGCGGACCGGCTGTGTCGACGGCTTCGCCGGTCAGCCGAGCAGGTCGAGCACGGTCGCGGCGACCGGACTACTGGTCAGGTACTGGCCTGTCTCCAGCAGGTGAGCCCGCCACAGCTCCTCCGCGGCCCTGGCCTCACGCGCCTCGATGAGGTCCACAACCCGCTCGTGCTCGAGGAGACGCCGGCGGATGGCGAGCCGGTGTTCGGCGTTGCGTTCCGAACTGGGGTGGGACAACGTGGCGAGATCGAGAATGTGGCGCAGCATCCCCGACAGGACCGACAGCGTCATGTTCCCGGCAAGCTCGACCAGCAGGACGTGGAAGGCGAGATCGGCCTGCAGGGACTGACCCGGGTCGTCGGTGGTGGTAGCGGCCGTGGTCTGGCTCACCGCCAGCCGGAGCTTGTCGAGGTCCTCCTGGGTGCGGTTTTCCGCCAGCAGCGCCACGCACGGTGGCTCGATCACGGCGCGGGCCTGGTGGATGTCGGCGAGGGTCGTCCCGCGGTACTCCAGGACCAGCGCGGCGTAGCGGGCGGCGATGTCCCCGTTCGGGGTGTGCACGCGTGCGCCGCCGTGGGCGCCGCGCCTGACTGTGATCAGGGCTTCGGATTCCAGGACCCGGAATGCCTCGCGCAGCGTCGGCCGGGAGACGCCGAACTGCTCCATGAGGGTGGCTTCGGGCGGGAGCGCATCGCCCTCGACGAGCTCTCCTCGCACGATGCGGCGACGAAGGTGTGCTGCGACGAGCTCGGCGGTCTTCGGGACCCGAACCTGCTGCCCAATCGCGACCACCGTGCCGACCCTGCTAGCAGCAGGCATCGCCAGCTCTTGTACAGCCATCGTGGGCGCCTCCGTCGACAACGAACAGGTAAGTCTGTGCAAACGTAGAACCGGTGAACCAGGTGAGTAGGTAGAAATTGTTGTTGGTGCTTGAGGTTACCAATGGGTCGTCCGGTTTCCCTAGAGAGCCTTGACACATTTGGGGCTCGGATGTTGTCCGCCAGTAGCCTTTGCCTTGTCCTGGGAGGCTGTGGGTCGCAGGCATGGGCTGGATGGTCGCGGTGACGAAATGCCTTGAGTACCCTTCTCCTGACTACTTTTGACCCCGTGCTATAAGCCGGTCGGAGCGTAGGCGCTTGCCGCCTGGCCGGATGCCGCCCGCGGCTGTCTCCCGCAGCCGTCTGTCGCCTTTGCGACAGACGGGGATGCGGCCGACGGTAAGAAGCTCGAAGCACTGGCCGTTGCTCACCGAGCGGGTCGTCCCGCCGATGCTGGTCGCCGGCTGCGGGGGCGCAGGCTCGCCGGGTCTGCGGCGTTGCTGGGTGGACTTCGCCATGTCCGCGGCGTTACCGGGTGAAATTGTTCGCGATGCTCCAGATGCTTCGGCGCTGAGATGTCTCCAGCCCGGAAACGCATACGTTTCCGGGCTGCTCCGACAAGGTCGAAGCACCGAAGCGCCGCGTCCGCAGGTCGTGTATGCGGGACGTTACTTCTTGTTGTGTGACTTGGCCTGCTCCTGGGCGACCACCTCGGGTGTGGGCGCACAGCCACCGAGATGGGCCGGAAGCCACCACGGCGATTCACCCGCGGGCGGCGGCGGATAGTCACGCTGGGCATCGGTCAGAAGCTTCAACACGGCGTCCGCGAGCAACTGGGTTCCAGTCGCCGCGGGTTTGAGCTCGGTGGGCGGGATCGGCTCGCCGACGACGATCGAGACCGTGCTTCCGCGCGCGGCCCGGAAGTTGCGCGGCCGCCCCTTGGTCAGGATGCGCTGGCTGCCCCAGATGGCCATCGGCAGCACCGGGACGTCGGCCTCGGCGGCCATCCGCGCCGCCCCGGTCTTGAAGGGCTGGAGGCAGAAGCTGCGGCTGACCGTCGCCTCGGGGAAGACGCCCACAAGCTCGCCGGCCTGCAGCGCCGTCACCGCATGACGGTACGACCCCGCACCTGAGGACCGGTCCACGGGAATATGGCGCATTCCGCGCATGAGGGGCCCGGCGATCGGGTGGGAGAAGACGTCGTGCTTAGCCATGAAACGGACCATGCGGCGGTGGGAGCGCCAGAACGGGACACCGGCGAGAGCGAAGTCCAGGTAGGAGACGTGGTTGATGGCGATGATGCACCCGCCTGTGGCTGGTACGTGCTCCTGGCCCCGGACGTCCAGCGTGAGGTCGAGGGCCTTGAAGACCCCGAGTGCGAAGCGGATCACCGGCTTGTAGACGAGTTCCGCCACCCGCTCCTAACCTCCAGGCTATCTCTGTTGTGATGATCTCTGTTGTGGCGATCGACTTCGGTCGGCCACGAAAAGTGACTGGTTGATCGTACCGTGAGTTGTCGTGAGCTGCTGGGACACCATGCCGGAAGGGCAGGGAGGCCGTGCCGGACAGGCACTCGACGATCGTTTCCCGCAGCATTGCATACTCAGGTCCGCCCGGTCGCATCGACACTCCACGGGCCGTTGGCAGCACCGGTCGGACACGATCAGATAGGAGACGTGCGACGCCTGACGAGTGGATACACCTGCTCAACTCGGGGGATCCGCCGCGATGGACAGCGTTCGCAGGTGCTGCGATCGCCTTTGTCGTGGTGTTCAACAACCAGCTGTGGCCTCTGGCCCGACATGTGATCACTATTGCCCACGAGGGAGGACATGCGCTGGCCGCGGTCGGAAGTGGCCGGCGCCTCGGTGGTATCCGCCTGCATTCCGACACCTCCGGTGTGACCGTGTCGGCCGGCCGTCCGGCCGGTCCGGGTGTCGTCATCACGGTTGCGGCCGGCTACGTCACGCCTTCGTTGCTTGGTCTCGGCGCCGCTGCCCTGCTCGCGGCCAACCAGGTGAGTCTGATGCTGCGGCTCAGCGTTGCCCTGCTCCTGGGGGTACTGGTCGCCATCCGCAACGCCTTCGGCGTGTTGTCGATCATGCTTAGCGCCGGGATCGTCGTCGCCGTGTCGGTGCTGGCATCAGATCGTTCCCAGGAGCTGTTCGCCATGTTCATCACATGGTTCCTCCTGTTCGGTGGTGTGCGGCCGATCATCGAGGTGCAGCGAACCCGCAGCCGGGGCCGCGCGCCGACGTCGGATCCGGATCAGCTGGCCCGGCTGACCGGAATGCCGGCGTGGTTGTGGGTGGCGTTCTTCGCGTTGGTCTCCCTGTTCTGTCTGGCCATGTCGGTCGAATGGCTCGTGTGGTGACGTGGCTCGTGCGGTGAGGTGCGGCTCCGGACATGCCGTGTTCTGGGTATGCCTCCTTCTGAACACAATGTGGACGAGCGGTTGCTTATAGTAGCCGCCAGGGGTCGGGGATGCCATGTGGCGGACGCCATGCGGCAGGGATGATTGTCTGGCAGAATACGAACACATGTGCGGTCGCTATGCCAATGCCATGGGCGGACAGCAACTCGCAGAGTCGTTCTCCGCGCGTGACGAAACAGGTGGCACGCAGCCGAACTTCAATGTCGCGCCGACCGCTTCGGCCCCGGTGGTCGTCATCCCGTCGGGCCAACCGACACCGGCCCCCCGGCTGCGGCTGACGCGCTGGGGTCTGGTGCCGTCATGGGCCAACGACGTCACCATCGGCAACCGAATGATCAATGCTAGGGCGGAAACCGTGGCTATCAAGCCCGCGTTCCGCGCCGCGCTGCGGGCGCGCCGTTGTCTCGTCCCGATCACGGGCTACTACGAGTGGCACCGGGTCGAAGGGGTCCGGCGCGCGCAACCGTATCTGGTACGCCCGGCTGACAGTGAATTCGGCGCGCTTGCGGGACTGTATGAGCTGTGGCGTCCTCCTTCGGGCGATACGCTTGCGACCTTCACCATCATCACGACTACCGCACCGGCCGGTCTGGAGTTCTTGCATCCGCGTTCGCCGGTCGTCCTCCCCCCGGCGGCCTGGTCGCACTGGCTCGATCCTGGTCTGGACGATCCGGCGACGCTGACCAGCATGCTTGGGCCCGCACCGGCTGGGGTGTTGCGCGCGTACCCGGTCAGCTCCCAGGTCGGCAACGTACGCAACAACGGTCCGCATTTGCTGGAGCCGGTCACCCCGGCCGGTGACGAAGCGGACGGCACGGGCCGCCGGGCCACCCACGCCGCACGGTCCTGACCGACCAGCGCCAGCTTCCGTTCGCGAGCCATCCCCTGGGTGACACACCTCCCGGCGCGGGGTCGAGGGCGCCCTCAGGCGGCCCACCGCCAGGACGCGCTGATCCGCGGGCCGCAGGAGGCAATCTTCGGGACCGCGTGTTCCCAGTCGGCCTGGCAGCGGCCACCCATTACCAGGAGATCCCCGGACGCGGGGAGCAGTGTTCGCCCGACTCCGCCACCGCGCGGACGGAGCCGAAAGGGACGCCGCGCCCCCAGCGTCACAATCGTGATCAGGGTGTTGCCAAGCCTGCGCAGTTCACGGTCACGGTGGAACGCGACGCTGTCGTCACCGTTACGGTAGAAGTTGAGCCCGACCGAGCCGAGCGGCACCTGGTAATGCGCACACAATGCGTCACGCGCGGCACCCAGTACCGGATGGGGGAGGGGCTCGGTCGCCTTGTACCACCGCGACAGCCGCGGATCGTCGACCATGCGCTCGTACATCCACCGTCGGCCCTGCTGCCAGGGGATCTCGCCGGCGAGGATCTCGTAGAGTTCGTCGGCGCCGCACAGCCACCCGGGCGCGACGTCGACCCATGATGTCCCGTCGAGGTGGATGCGGCTGAACGTGACGTTGTCGGCGACCTCGGGATCACCGGCGGTCAACAGGCTGCGCTGCAAGGGCATACGGATACGATACCCGAACATATGTTCGATATCGAGCTCATCGGGTCGCACAACCCCGGTAACCTCAGCTCCCCGGGTACCGGCAGGTCTGCGCCCGGGAGCCTCAGGCCTGCAGCTCCCGGCGGACCGCAAGGGCGAGCGCGATCTGCCCGATGCCGTGCACGATCAGCTCGATCCCGAAAATCACCGCCAGGATGAACACGGTGGCGGAAGGCCACGCCAGGGCAAGGATGCCGACGACCATTGCCATGGCGCCGATGAACGCGCCCCACCCCCAGGGGCGTCCGTGCTCGTGCGCATAGCCGGCCATGGCGATACGCACGGCACCGGCCGCCAGCAGGCAGATCCCGACGATGACGGCCACCGCCCACAAGGTGACGCCCGGCCAGGCGAGCGCAACGATCCCGCCGATCACGAGCAGGGCGCCGAAGAGGGCAGACGGTGCGTCCTCACCTGAGCGGGCGGCCGCGACCGCGTCCATGATTCCGGCCAGCACCAGCCCCACTCCGACCAGGATCGCGAGTGTGCTCGCGGCTGCGAAGGGGTTGGCGACCAGAAGTGCGCCGAGAACTGTCACCGCGATCCCCAGGAAGAGCCCTGCCACCCAGACCGCGCCGGGAGCTCCGCCGCGGTGACGGTGTTCCGCTGCCGTTGTCATCATGATTGTCATCTCCAGGTCTGCTCGTGCCTTCCGACCTGAAAAGGGTTCCCTGTGCCGGGTGCCACCAGTCCTCGGCATCGGCCTTAGCTGGTCCTGGACCTCGCCGTCCCGGCCTTTTGTGCCGTTCGTCGGTTGTGCGCAGGCGCGGTTCGGCTGTCGCAGCCAGCTGCGGGTAGCGCCGGGCATGTTTCTCCCGGCTCTGGTCGGTCATCGAGCGGTCGCAGCGCCCCGTTCCCACGTAGGTCGTCGGCGATCGCCGGCGGACTCAACAACGTCACGCGCATCACAGCCTCGCCCATCCCAGCGTATGTGGGACTCCGGGCGGCGGGGGGAGTCGGTGGTGCCCGTCTGTGGGAGGTGGGTTCTTGCCGGCGCCCTGCTCAGGATGCCCTGATTGCCGAGATATCGACATCGATCTTGACTTTGTCGCCGATGAGAACACCCCCTGTTTCCAGCGGCGCGTTCCAGGTGAGACCGAAGTCCTTCCGGCTGATGGACGTGAAAGCAGCGAACCCCACCCTGGCGTTGCCGAACGAGTCCACAGCAGCGCCCTGGAACTCGACGACCACCTCGACTGCGCGTGTCTCGCCGCGAATTGTCAGCTCGCCGGTGACCACATAGGTGTCCGGGTCGTCCCCTGATTTGATGTCTGTACTGGTGAAGGTGATCGTCGGGTACGTCTCGGTGTTGAGGAAGTCGGGGGAGCGTAGGTGGGTGTCACGGTCGGAGTTCCCGGTGTCGATACTGTCGGTGTTGATGCTGACGGTGGCGCTTGAGGCCGAGGGCTTGGATCCGTTGAGACGCAGGGTGCCCTCGAAAGATCTGAAGCTGCCGCGGACGGTCGCCACCATCGCGTGCCGAACGGCGAAGCCGAACTGGCTGTGAGCGGGGTCGATCGTCCAGGTGCCGGTGAGATTCTCGATGACTGCACTCGGTACGGTCATGATGTTCTCCTCTCCAGGCGTGCTTCTATGAGTCGTGTTCCTACGGACAGGGTCTTCCTGCGACTTCGCATGGCGCCGAAGTCACTTCTTCGAAAAACAAGCTACCCCGTGAATACGTCGGCCGCCGATCGCTTCACCCGCGGTTCGGGGCCGCAGCTGTCGTCGGCACAGTTGGTCCTACAGCGTCATCGGGTGTGCCAGCCTGGGACATAGCAGCTGATCCGCGCAATTCGACCTCCCGGAGGAACAGGCTGACCACGAACGCGGCGATACCGATCGGAATGGCCATGAGAAAGACCCGGCCGAGCGAGTCGGCATAGGCGGCTCGCACCGCTTCACGTATCGGCGCAGCCAGCTCCGCGACCTCGCGCGGAGCTGAGACAAGACGATTGGACGCAGCATTGCCGCCGTCCGATCCAGGCACTCGCATGGTGATGTTCTTAGCCAGCTGGGCAGTGAGTACCGCGCCCAGGGCTGACGCGCCGATAGCGCCCCCCATAGTACGCAAGAATGTCACGCTGGATGTTGCGGTACCCATGTCCCTCGGGTCAATAGAATTCTGTACGGCCAAGGTGATGTTCTGTAGGAGAAGGCCAAGGCCGAATCCCATGACGAACATCCACAAGCCGAGTTCCAGCGAGTCCGTGCCGGCGCTGATATGACTCAGCAGAAGGAGTCCTACGGTAACCCCGACCGTGCCCATGACGACGAACCGCTTGTAATGCCCCGTAGCACTGATCAGTCGACCGGACCCGATCGACGTCAGCAGCATCCCGGCGAGCAGCGGGAGCATTCGCAGCCCGCTGGCGGTGGCGCTCGCCCCATGGACGATCTGCAGGTACTGCGGGAGAAAAATAATCGCCCCGAACATGAGGGAGCCGCTGATAAGGCTGAGAAGTGCGGATACCGTATAGATGCTGTTGGCGAAGAGCCGCGGCGGGAGAATGGCCTCGGGCGCCGCCCGTTCGCGCAGCGCGAAGCCGATGATCAGGACGGTTCCCGCAGCGATCATTGTGGCAATCTGCCAGGAGGACCACGGGAAGTCCTTGCCGCCGGTCTGGGCGGCGAGCAGGACGGCACTGAGACCCGCGACCAGCAGGACCGCGCCGGCCCAGTCGATCGCAGCCCGGCGCCGTCGGAACGGCAGCCGCAATGTCCGGTTGATGACGACGAGTGCGGCGAGCCCGACCGGGAGGTTGATGAAGAACACCCAGCGCCATGACCCGTGGTCGACCAGGAAGCCGCCGATGAGTGGGCCAAGGATGCTGGACGCTCCGAAAACTCCGCTGAAGTATCCCTGGTAACGGCCGCGTTCCCGGGGTGGAACGATGTCACCGATAACAGCCAGGGCCAGGGAGATGAGGCCGCCGGCGCCGAGACCCTGTATTGCGCGGAATCCGACGAGTTGGTACATCGACTGGGCGAGCCCGCAGAGCGTGCTGCCGATCAGGAAGATGGTGATGGACAGCTGTAGAACGGTTCTGCGTCCGTAGATGTCGCTGGCTTTCCCGTACAGTGGGGCGGAGATCGTGGAAGTCAGCAGGTAGACCGTGACCAGCCAGGAAAGTGTGTCACTGCGGTGGAACTCGCCGACGATGGTCGGCAGCGCGCTTGTGACGATGGTCTGGTCCAGCGCCGCGAGCAACATTCCCGTCATCAGCCCGATGATGACGACGATGATCTGCCGGTGGCTCAGGCCTGGGCCGGCGTCGCTCGGCGGGTTCCTGTCACCGATGACATCTTTCTGAGTCGTCATTCATCCTCCGTCGTGCAAGACGCTCGGCGATGCCGGCACAGTGACAGTGAGAACGCGTGGGCGGTTGCGGGCATTGGACGCAGGTTGCAACGAGATGCATCCTACGGCTCGACATTTCGATACTTGATTGTGCGATACAACTATACGCGATCGTTCCGGTTGGGCATCGGGTGCGTTGCCGCGTGTCGACCGTGGTACCGAATATAGCCGGTTTTGCCTGCTACTCACTGTGTACCTGTGGATAAAATGCGGTTGTCCACAGGTGTCGCGCGAACGGTGTACCGCTGCGACGAGGGGTCTTACCGTCACGGACATGGCTGATCTTCCTTTTGTCCCCGGTGCCCGCGGCAGCCGCTCGGGTGCGGCTGCCGCGGTACGGCTACGGGTGCCAGTGGTCCGTGCCTCCGCCGTGGGGGAATATGATGGCCTGGAGCTCGACCCGCCGTACAGCACTGATCCGGATCAGGTCGGTCTCCACAGAGAACCGGATCCGGCGGAGCCGGACCCCCTCCCCATGGAGCCACCCGTGCTCTATGGGCACGGCCGATCGTCCCGGCCCGATACGGCCGGCAAGGCGCCTACTGATCATTCTTTTCTCGACGAGATGCTGCCCGAGCGCAGTGCCTCTGGCCGGGAGGAGCGGCAGACGATCATCCACCGCGCCGGACTCGGCCTTGCCATGCGCCTGCCGCACGCTCTGCGCGGTGGACTGGTGGATCCGGCCATCCGCGGAGCGTTGCTGATCGCGCTCGTCGCCCTTGTCGCGGCGCTGGCGGCCGGCTGGTTTGCCTGGCGGGGCAGACCGGTGCCCGTGCTGGCCCTTCCTCCGCCAACGCAGGTGACGGACCTTGCCGGCCCGGAGCACGGCGGCGTGGCCGCGGCCGCCCCCAGGCCGGCGGCGGTGTTGCCGTCGGCTGCTGCCACTGGGAGCCCGCAGGCACAGGTTGTCGTCGACGTCGCGGGCAAGGTGCGCCATCCGGGGGTGTTCACCCTCCCGGGAGGATCCCGGGTGGTGGACGCCGTCTCCCAGGCCGGTGGGGTGTTGCCCGGGACGGACACGTCCGGCCTGGCGCTTGCGCGCCGCCTGGTGGACGGCGAGCAGATTCTTGTGGACGGCCGTCCCGGGCCGGCGCCACCTCAGCACGCAGGTGGCGCCGGCGGTGCCGGTGACACCGGGGGTGCCGGTGGCAAGGGCCCGCCGGGTGCCGTGCCGGGAACGCCGCTGAACCTCAACACCGCCACGGTCGAAGCCCTCGACGGGCTGCCCGGCGTGGGCCCCGTGTTGGCGCAGCGGATCGTCGAGTGGCGTGAGGCCCACGGCGGCTTCACCTCCCCGCGGCAGTTGGGGGAGGTGACCGGAGTCGGTGATCAGCGGCTCACCGACCTTCTTCCGCTCGTCACCGTCTGATGGTCGGCGATCGGCAGAGAGCTGATCGGTCCGCCGGTGACCGCGTGGCATGGAGCACGGGCATGACCATTCTCGGGCACGATCCGCAACGCAGACCTTCCGACCTGCGCCTTGTCGGCCCGGCACTCGCGGCCTGGGCAGGAGCTGCGGGTGCCGGACTGGCCGCGCC
>NZ_CAAAFT010000147.1:17496-20536 GCF_900634765.1 Candidatus Protofrankia californiensis
GAGCTGCGGGTGCCGGACTGGCCGCGCCGCCCGCAGCTGTGCTGTGGATCTCCGGAACGTTGCTGTGCGTGACACTGCTGTGCACGGCGGTCCTGTTTCGGTGCAGGAGCGTCTGGCGGCCCACGGCCGCGGGTCTGGCATGTCTGGCCTGCCTCGCCGCGGGTGTGCTGGCGGCGGGTCTGCAGACCCGCGCCCGGATGCTCGGTCCGCTCGCGGCCCTCGGCGCGGCACGGGCGGCCGCCGGTATCGAGGGCACGGTGACCAGTGACCCGCGGGTCAGCCACGGGGGCAACGGCGAACTCGTCATCGTCCCGGTGCGGGTGGAGCGGCTGACCGCGAACGGGCACGACATCCGGCTGCGACAGCCGGTCCTGGTGCTTGCGACCGCGCCGGGCTGGGAGGACCTGCTGCCGAGTCAGCATGTCAGTACCTCGGGCAAGCTGGCACCGCCACGGGCGGCCGACACCGTTGCGGCGGTCGTCTTCGTCAGGACCGCACCGGCCTCGGTCGGTGAACCTTCGCCGCTGCAGCGGGCAGCAGGTCATCTACGGGCGGGGTTGCGCGACGCCGCGTCAGGGCTTGAGGGTCCGCGTCGCGGGCTGCTGCCGGGCCTCGTCCTCGGTGACACGAGTAACCTCGACGGCGAGGTTCGGGAGGACTTCCGGACCGCCGGGATGTCGCACCTCGTCGCTGTCTCCGGCGCGAACTGCGCGATCATCATTGCCGCGGCGACCGTCGTCATCCGGCGCAGCCGGTTGGGTCCGTGGCTGCAGGCCGGTTGGGTTGCGGCGGCCCTGTTCGGCTTCGTTGTCCTGGCCCGACCGTCACCCAGTGTCCTACGCGCCGGTGTCATGGGGTTGATCGGAATTGTCGCGGCTGGTAGCGGACGGCCACGTCTGGCCCTACCCGCGCTCGCGGCCAGCGTGCTGGTGCTCGTCCTTGTCAGCCCTGATCTTGCTCGTTCGGTCGGTTTCACTCTGTCGGTTTCCGCCACCGCCGGTCTGGTGATCCTCGCTCCGGGCTGGCGGGACGCCCTGGCGGGCCGGATGCCCAGGTGGCTGGCTGAGCCGCTTGCGGTCGCCGCGGCGGCACATGTCGCCTGCTCACCGCTTCTCGTTGCCGTCGGTGGTGGGGTCAGCCTGGTGGCCGTTCCCGCCAACATGCTCGCGGAGGCCGCGGTTGCGCCGGCGACCATCCTCGGAGTCCTGGCCACGGTTGCCGCGATCGTCTACGACCCCCTGGCCCAGGCATTGGCGACCCTCGCGGGTGTGCCGTGCGGATGGCTGATCACGGTCGCGGACGTCGCGGCACGCGTGCCCGGTGCGCAGATCAGCTGGCCGGACGGTCCGCTTGGCGCCCTGGTTCTCGTCGCTGTCACGGTCGTGCTGCTCGCAGCTGTGCGCCGACGCCGCGGGCGGCGCGTTCTCGCCGTACTGTCCGCCATCGTTGCGGGCGTACAGTTGATTATCATTTCTCGGTCTGCCGGAATCTGACCTGGGCAGCGGTAGCGGATCGTAATCATCGCATGTTCCCGGCCGGGCCGTGAGGTCTGCGCACCGTCCTTGTGACATGCTCCCCACCGTGCCGTCGACATCCGCACTGCCACGGATGGTCCTTGTCTCCGGTGATGAGGAGTTGCTGGTCTCCCGTGGCGTCCGGGAGGTCGTCCACGCCGCCCGGATCCACGATCCGCAGGTGGAGATCGTCGACCGGGCGCCCGGCGAGTTCACCGAAAGCGATGTGGTCGACCTGACCAGCGCATCGATGTTCGGCGAGCTACGGGTGGTCGTGGTCCGTGGTGCGCAGGAACTCGCAGACGATCTTCGAGAGGCGCTGCTGGCCTACATCTCCCGACCGCTGGATGACGTTGTGCTTGTTGTCGTTCACAGCGGTGCCGCACGCAACCGCAAGCTGGTCGATGTGATGAAGGCAGCAGGTGCCACGGTCGTTCCGGCGGCGCGTATCACCCGCCCCCGCGACCGCCACGACTTCGTCTCGGCCGAGGTTCGCCGTCTCGGCGGCCAGATCAGCACGGGTGCGGTGAAGTCGCTGGTGGACGCCGTCGGTGGCGACCTGCGTGAGCTGGCTGCGGTATGCGAGCAGATGGTCACCGACTCCGGTGGAACCGTCGACGAGGGCCTGGTCGCCAAATACCATCGCGGTCGGGCGGAGGCCACCGGTTTCGCGGTAGCGGACGCCGCGATCGCGGGAGATCTGCCCCAGGCCCTGACCGTGCTGCGCCAGACGCTCGCCAACGGCGTCCCGCCGGTCCTCGTCGTGAGCGCCATGACCACCGGAGTGCGCGACCTGGCCCGGGTTGCGGCTGCCAGTGGCGGCTCGACCTGGGAGCTCGCACGCAGTCTCGGCATGCCCGACTGGAAGGTGGAGCGATCCCAACGGGCCGCCCGAGGTTGGAGCGACGAAGGGCTGGCCCATGCGATGCGTGTGATCAGTGCCGCGGATGCGGCGGTCAAGGGCGGCGCTGTGGACCCGGTCTACGGCCTGGAAAGGCTCGTCACCCAGATCGTGTCGGCCCGCGGTCGTACGGGGGGAGCCCGCCGATGACATCGGATGTGTCCCGGTCCGATCGGGAAAACCCGCCCGACTCGGGCGAGGCCGGCCCGGACCAGGACAACCGAGACCGAAGCGATCCAGGACGAGGTGACCCAGGACGAGGTGACCCAGGGGGAAGCGATCTGGACCGAGAAAACGCGGGGTCGCCGGACCCGCACTCGCAACCGGACTCGGCAAACAGCGACCTGGCCGGCCGATGGTATGGGTTCCTCGGTGCCGGCAGCATCCTGCTCGGATTGCTGATCGCCCTGGCTGATCTGGCAAGTGCGTGGGTGATCGTGGCGCTGCCGCTGGCGGTGATCGTCATGGCAGCCTACGGCGAAATAATCAAGAAGATGCTGGGATCGGACGAGGCGCGGATCCGTTGCGCGGAAGACGAACGACCGGTGTCCGAGGCCCCACCGAACTGACAGCGCAGGTTCCGGCACCGTACTGCCAGCACATGCCCCGAACCACTGCCAGCACA
>NZ_CAAAFT010000147.1:20613-22086 GCF_900634765.1 Candidatus Protofrankia californiensis
ACTGCCAGCACATGCCCCGAACCACTGCCAGCACATGCCCCGAACCACTGCCAGCACATGCCCCGAACCGGCGCAGGCATAGCCGACATCGGGCAGACCCACGGACGGGCCAGAGGAGCAAAGGCAGCACGATGATGGCTTTTGCGCGCTGCCGAAGGCCCGAAGCCCATGGGCCGAAGGCAGCACGATCATGCTTGTATGCGCTCGGGGTTCCTCCCGGATCGAGAAAAGCTGATCCGGGAGGTCCGGGAGGCCCAAGTCTCCAGCTCGCCGTGAGGACGTTGGTGAGTCTGCCCGCGGGACGTCGTGTGGACCGAGGTCGGAGGTTGGACCTGAGGTCAGACGTTGGTCAGTGAAGCGTGCCGTGCGGCCATCGCCGACTTCTTGTTGGCAGCCTGGTTCGCGTGAATGACACCCTTACTGACAGCCTTGTCCAGCTTGCGCGATGCGACGCGCAGCTCCAGGCCGGCGCGCTCGTGGTCGCCTGCCTCCACGGCCACCCGGAAGCGGCGGATGACCGTCTTCAGCTCGGACTTCACAGCCTTGTTGCGCAGCCGTCGCTTCTCGTTGGTGAGGTTGCGCTTGATCTGCGACTTGATATTGGCCACGCGAAAGAACCCCTGGTTGTCGAATCGGTATGAGCGGCGGTTGAACCCCGGTGTCGGCCCAGGACTGGCCTGTTCACGACTGGTCTGTTGGCGACCTGCCGGTGCACGGGTGGCACCGGAGAAGCCGAGCAGCCCCGGGAAACATCGGTAACCTTACCAACTTACCCACGAGCCGCGCCGGAGGGTGCGTCCGTGGCGTCCACCGGCCGGGGCGGACGGCGTCCAGCGGCCGTTGCGGACGGCATCCGCCGATGTGACCATCGGCTTCCGGCGCGGTGAGCCTGGTGTGCCGGGCCCCGGCATGCCGAGCCTTGTGTGCCGGGCCCTGGCACGATGACACAGTCCGTCCCGACGAAACGAGAAGACTCCGCGTGCCCCCAGCCTCCGACCCCCGTCGTATCAACCAGGCATCGGTCGACCAGGCGTCGATCCGCAACTTCTGCATCATCGCTCACATCGATCACGGTAAGTCGACGCTCGCCGACCGGATGCTCGGTGTCACCGGTGTCGTCGAGGCTCGTAACATGCGTGCCCAGTACCTGGACAAGATGGACATCGAGCGCGAGCGTGGCATCACGATCAAGGCGCAGAGTGTCCGTCTGCCGTGGCAGGCCGATGATGGTTGCGACTACGTCCTGCACTTGATCGATACCCCTGGTCATGTCGACTTCACATATGAGGTCAGTCGGTCGCTCGCGGCCTGTGAGGGCGCGGTGCTGCTCGTTGACGCGGCCCAGGGTATTGAGGCGCAGACGTTGGCCAACCTGTACCTGGCCCTCGAGAACGATCTGCAGATCATCCCGGTACTCAACAAGATCGATCTTCCGGCCGCGCAGCCGGAGAAGTACGCGGCCGAGCTGGCGCA
>NZ_CAAAFT010000147.1:22334-29958 GCF_900634765.1 Candidatus Protofrankia californiensis
ATCGATCTTCCGGCCGCGCAGCCGGAGAAGTACGCGGCCGAGCTGGCGCAGATCATCGGTTGTGATCCCGACGACGTGCTCCTGGTGTCGGGCAAGACCGGCCATGGCGTGCCCGAGCTGCTCAACGAGATCGTCCGGCGGGTTCCCGCGCCCATGGGTGACCCGGACGCCCCCGCCCGGGCCATGATCTTCGACAGCGTCTACGACACCTACCGGGGTGTGATCACTTATGTGCGGATGGTCGACGGCCGGCTGACCGCCCGGGACCGCTGCCTGATGATGTCGACGCGGGCAAGCCACGAGACCCTCGAGGTCGGGGTGATCTCGCCGGACCCGATCCCGCGGGCCGGGTTGTCCGCCGGGGAGGTCGGCTACCTCATTCCGGGGGTCAAGGACGTCCGGCAGGCCCGCGTCGGCGACACCGTGACCTCAGCGGGCCGCCCGGCCGAACTACCGCTGGGCGGTTACCGCGACCCGCGTCCGATGGTTTACAGCGGTCTGTACCCGATTGACGGCAGCGAGTATCCCGCCTTGCGAGAGGCCCTGGACAAGCTGCAGCTCAACGACGCCGCGCTGACCTATGAGCCCGAGACGTCCGCGGCCCTGGGGTTCGGTTTTCGCTGCGGCTTCCTCGGGCTGCTCCACCTGGAGATCGTCCGGGAACGCCTGGAACGGGAGTTTGATCTCACGCTCATCTCCACGGCGCCGAACGTGGTCTACCGGGTGGTCATGGAGGACGGCAGCGAGACGATCGTCACCAATCCGAGCGACTGGCCGGCAGGCAAGATCGCCGAGGTGTACGAACCCGTCGTGGACGCCATGGTGCTGCTGCCGTCGGATTTCGTCGGGCAGGTCATGGAGCTGTGCCAGGGGCGGCGCGGCACGTTGGGCGGGATGGACTACCTATCGACCGACCGGGTCGAGCTCAAGTACCGGCTCCCTCTCGGTGAGATCATTTTCGACTTCTTCGACGCGCTGAAGTCGAAGACCCGGGGATATGCCAGCCTTGACTACGAACCGGCCGGCGAGCAGGTGTCCGACCTGGTGAAGGTCGACATCCTCCTGCAGGGTGAGGCTGTCGACGCGTTCTCCGCGATCGTCCACAAGGACAAGGCATACGGCTACGGGGTCGCGATGACCTCCCGGCTGCGGGAGTTGATCCCGCGCCAGCAGTTCGAGGTGCCGATCCAGGCGGCAGTCGGTAGCCGGATCATCGCCCGGGAGAACATCCGCGCCATCCGCAAGGACGTCCTGGCCAAGTGTTACGGCGGTGACATCACCCGCAAGCGCAAGTTGCTGGAGAGGCAGAAGGAGGGGAAGAAGAAGATGAAGACCATCGGCCGCGTCGAAGTCCCTCAGGAAGCATTCATCGCGGCCCTCTCCACGGACACGTCCAAGAGCGGAAAATAGCCGGACTGCCTTTCAGCCGGACTGTCTTCCTTCAGCCGGACTTCCTTCTCATGCTCGGGGTTCCTCCCGGATCCGGCAGGTCCGCAAGCCGGTCCGGGAGGCCCTGACCCCCCGGGCTACTCAGGGAATTCGGGTGGATGAGGAGGGTAGTCGGATGGGTTCGGTAGCGGGTTCGTCATGGTTGGCGGGACCGGCCGATCCGGCCAGGGTGCCGGATCGGTACTCCGTCGCGTGGGGGGGGAGAAGATCCTCGATGTTGTCGAGGACACCGCGCACGGCGTCGTCATTCATGTGATTGAGCTTCCCCGACGCGGGACCACGAACTCACGACGCTTTACCTATATTGACCCGTCGATTATCAATGTCAGATCAACGCCGCCGCTGGTAGGGGGCTCCGATGGCTCCTGGGACCATCTGGCGATCAGGGGACGGCCGCAACCCGGGTGTCCCCTGATCGCGCATGCGGTTGCCAGAACGGAAAGCGGACGCTGAGGGCAGACACAGTGTTGCGAGTCGGGCACACTATGGTCATGCCACGCATCTCGACGGCCGCGTCGAACCCCGGTCTGTCCGGCGAAGCCGGTCCGGGAGGCCCAGGAGGCCCAGGCCCCCGGGCCGTGGACGGCAACTCCCGGGTGAGGGACGGTGCGCTCCCGGCGCGGGCCACGAGCAGCCTCGGTACCCGTCCGTTCGGGGTCTACGTGCATGTCCCGTACTGCGCGACCCGTTGCGGCTACTGCGACTTCAACACCTACACCGCGACCGAACTCGGGCCGGGGGTCGCGATCGGCACGTTCGTGGAAACGCTGGCGGCTGAGTTTCGCCTTGCCCGAGCCGTTCTCGGCACGGCCGACGTTGCGGTGTCAACGGTCTTCGTCGGCGGTGGGACGCCGACCCTGCTGCCTGCCGAGGACCTCGAACTGCTGCTTCGGATGATCGACACGGAGTTCGGCATCGCTGCCGGCGCCGAGGTGACGACGGAGGCGAACCCCGAGTCCGTGGACGCCGGCGTCCTGGAGCGGCTGGCGTCCGCCGGGTACACGCGGGTCTCGTTCGGGATGCAGAGCGCCCGTCCGCACGTGCTTGCCGCGCTCGACCGCCAGCACACACCCGGACGTGTCCCGGACGTGGTCGGCTGGGCGCGCAAGGCCGGTTTCGCCCATGTCAACCTCGATCTGATCTACGGTACTCCCGGCGAATCCGATCGGGACTGGCAGATGAGCCTGGACGCGGTGGTCGAGCTCGCTCCCGACCACGTCAGCGCATATGCGCTGACCGTCGAGGACGGTACCCGGCTGGCCCGGCGAATCCGGCGCGGTGAGTTGCTCCCGCCCGACGACGATCTCATGGCGGACCGTTACCAGCAGGCCGAGGAGACCCTGACCGCGGCTGGTCTGCACTGGTACGAGATCAGCAACTGGGCGCGTGGTCCCGAGTCTCACAGCCGGCACAATCTCGGGTACTGGCGTGGTGCCGACTGGTGGGGCTTCGGGCCGGGGGCGCACAGCCATGTCGGGGGTGTCCGCTGGTGGAACGTCCGCCATCCGGCCTCCTACAGCGCGCTGCTTGCCGAGGGTGTGAGCCCCGCGGCAGCCCGCGAGGAACTGGACGACCCCGCCATGCACATGGAACGGGTCATGCTCGGGGTACGCCTGGCCGAGGGCCTCGCCGTCGAGGAGCTCACTGCGGCGGGGTGGTCGCAGGCCGGTCGGCTCGCCGCCGACGGGCTGGTCGATCCCTCGGCGCTGGCGGCGGGACGCGTTCTGTTGACCCTGCAAGGCAGACTGCTCGCCGACAGCGTCATACGTGATCTCCTGCCGGACTAGCCGGTGCCAGGAACACTCCTTGAGTTCCCGCCCTCGTTGACGTGTTTGTCCGTCTCGCCTGGTCGCCGGGACAGCTACAATTGGCACTCGCGACAATCGAGTGCCAGAGCGCCTCACCAACGGGTTTCTGGTCTCGACGGTCTCGAGCGGTCGTCGCTGACCTCGCCCGACGGCTTCAGTGTGGCAAAGGGGTGATACGGCGTGCTGGAGGAACGGCGGCTGGACGTACTGCGAGCCATCGTTGAGGACTTCGTGCTCAGCAACGAACCCGTGGGGTCCAAGGTGTTGGCGGAGCGCCACCAGCTGGGGGTATCTCCGGCTACTGTCCGTAACGATATGTCCGCGCTTGAGGAGGAAGGCTACATCACCCAGCCGCACACCAGCGCTGGCCGGATCCCCACGGACAAAGGCTATCGCCTCTTCGTCGACCGGCTGTCGGGGGTCAAGCCCCTGTCCCGGGCCGAGCGGCGGGCCATCCAGAGCTTCCTGGAGGGCGCGGTCGATCTCGACGACGTGGTCCGGCGATCGGTCCGGCTGCTCGCGCAGCTCACCCGTCAGGTCGCGGTCGTGCAGTACCCGTCGCTGTCGTGTAGCAGCGTCCGACACATCGAGATCGTGACGATCACACCGGTACGCTTGCTGCTCGTACTGATCACCGATACCGGGCGGGTCGAGCAGCGTGTGGTCGAGATCCCCGCGCCGCTGGACGACCTGACCGTCGGCGAGTTGTGCGGGGTGCTCAACACAGCGCTGAACGGGCGCCGGCTGGTGGATGCGCCGGAGGCGGTCGCCGATCTGCCGGATGCCGCCCGTCCGGATCTGCGTCCGCACCTGAATACGCTGATCGCGGTTGTGATGGAGGCACTGGTCGACAAGCCGGAGGAACGGATCGCCTTGGCGGGTACCGCCAACCTGACGCGTTCCACCATCGACTTTGCCGATACGCTGCGTCCGCTTCTGGAAGCTCTGGAGGAGCAGGTCGTTCTGTTGAAACTGATCGGCGAGGTACGGGACCTCGATACTGTCACGGTCCGTATTGGTCATGAAAACAACGTGGATGCGTTGCGTTCCACATCGGTGGTGGCGACAGGATACGGTCGCGGAGCGTCCGCGTTGGGTGGCCTGGGAGTGGTCGGTCCGAGGCGGATGGACTATCCGGGAACCATGGCGGCCGTCCAGGCCGTCGCCAAGTATGTGGGTGATCTCTTGGGTGCCGACTGATGGCCACCGACTACTACGAGGTGCTCGGTGTACGCCGGGACGCCTCGAACGACGAGCTCAAGCGGGCCTACCGCAAGCTTGCCCGTGAGCTGCATCCCGACGTGAACCCCGACCCCGAGGCGCAGTCTCGCTTCAAGGCTGTGACCACCGCCTACGAGGTCCTTTCCGACCCGGAGAAGCGCCAGATCGTCGATCTCGGCGGGGATCCGTTGGCGCCCGGCGGGGGAGCCGGCGGGGCGTCGTTCGGAGCGGGCTTCGGTGGCCTCGGCGACATCATGGACGCGTTCTTCGGCGGCGGTGCCAGCCGTGGGCCGCGCTCGCGGGTGCGCCGGGGCAACGACGCCCTGCTCCGCCTCGAGCTCGACCTTGTCGAGACCGCCTTCGGGACGACCAGGGACATCACCGTGGATACCGCGGCGGTGTGCGCTACCTGTTCCGGGGACGGCGCGGCGCCGGGAAGCCACCCGGTGACCTGCTCGGTCTGTCACGGGCGCGGGGAGATCCAGCAGGTCACCCGCTCGTTCCTAGGCCAGATGGTCACCTCCAGACCGTGCACCCGCTGCGGCGCCACCGGGACGGTGATCGAGTATCCGTGCAGGGAGTGCGGCGGCGACGGCCGGGTCCGCAAACGGCGCAACCTCACCGTCAAGATCCCCTCCGGTGTCGAGGACGGGATGCGCATCCGGCTGTCCGGCGAGGGCGAGGTCGGTCCGGGAGGCGGGCCCAACGGTGACCTCTACGTCGAGGTGCAGGAGCGCGCGCATCCGGTGTTCACCCGGGAGGGCGACGATCTGCACTGTGAGCTACGCGTCCCGATGACTGCGGCCGCACTCGGCACCACCTGTGTGCTGGACACCCTTGACGGTAGCGAGACCATCACGGTCAAGCCCGGCACCCAACCGGGCCATGTGATTACGATGAGTGGCCGCGGTATTCCGCACCTGCGTTCGGTCGGACGGGGTCACCTGCACATCCACGTCGTGGTCGAGACACCAACCAAGATCGATGTTGAGCAGGAGAGGCTGCTGCGCGAACTGGCGAAGCTACGGGACGAAGAGCAGCCGGCGGTCGTAACCAGCGGTAACGGGTCCGCCGACGGGCAGGGCTTCTTCTCTCGGCTGCGCGGCTCCCGCGGAACGCGGTAGGCGTGACCCTTGGTGACCTTCGAAGGGCCTGACCGCTGACCGCACCCCTGTTCCACCAGGTATCGGTACCGGACACCCCCGAGCTGACGCTGTCCGGCGCGGAGGGCCGGCATGCGGCGACGGTGCGGCGGCTGCGCCCCGGTGAACGTCTGGATGTCACCGACGGGCATGGTGTGGTCGCCGAGTGCACGGTCGTGCAGTGCCGGCGGGACGAGCTCGACTGCGCGGTCGAGCGCAGGGTCGTGCACCCGGCGCAGGTCCCCCTGCTCGTGGCGGTCCAGGCGCTGGTCAAGGGCGACCGCGGTGAGCTCGCCGTCGAGCTCATGACCGAGGTGGGAGTCGACGAGATCGTCCCCTGGGCGGCCTCCCGCTCGATCGCGCGCTGGGAGGGGGAGCGGGGTGCGCGTGCGCATGGCCGCTGGTCGGTGACTGCTCGTGAGGCGGCGAAGCAGTCGCGGCGGGTGTTCTGGCCGCGGGTCTGCGCTCTCGCCGACACCGACACCGTCGCCGCCCGGCTTGCCGCGGCCGACGTCGCCGTGGTCCTGCACGAGGACGCCACCGAACCGCTGACCCGGGTGCTGGCCGCCGAGGCGTCCGCCACCCGGCCATCTCTTGCCCGGGCGCCGGACACGCCCGCCGCATCGCCGGAGATCATCGTGGTGGTGGGCCCGGAGGGCGGGATCACCACAGCCGAGCTGGAGGTGTTCGCCGCGGCCGGGGGACGACCGTCCCGGCTCGGCCGTACGGTGCTGCGGACGTCGACCGCCGGTGTGGTCGCCGCCGCGGTTGTCCTCTCCCACACCTCCCGATGGGACCGCTAGACCGTGTTCTCGGTGCGCCCGGGGTCCCCGCCGTGTCGACGCAGCCGATGCGGCAGGTCCAACAGGCCCGAGGATCGCTACACTGAAGGACCGTACTGACTCATGTCATTCGAGAGGTCTCGTGGCCGACACCGGCCGCAACCCATGACCGATTCCACCTCCCCGTCCGACCAGCGGACCGTTACGCGCATCGTCGTCCCCGGTGCGCACAGCATGGTGAGCCTGCTAGGCCACCAGGACGAGTTGTTGCGCGTTGTCGAACAGGCGTTATCGTCCGATGTCCACGTCCGGGGTAACGAGATCACCATTACCGGTCATCCGGACGAGAACGCGCTGGCGGCCAAGCTCTTCGCCGAGCTGATCGCCGTGCTGGAGTCCGGAGCCGAGCTCACCCCGGCCCATGTGGACCACTCGCTGTCGATGCTGCGCAGCGGCAGCGAGGAACGGCCGGCCGAGGTTCTCACCCTCAACATCCTGTCAAGCCGGGGCCGGACGATCCGGCCGAAGACGCTGAACCAGAAGCGTTACGTGGACGCGATCGACGCCCACACCATCGTGTTCGGCATCGGCCCGGCCGGTACGGGCAAGACGTACCTGGCCATGGCCAAGGCCGTGCAGGCGCTGCAGTCCAAGCAGGTGAACCGGATCATCCTGACCCGGCCGGCGGTCGAAGCGGGGGAGCGGCTCGGTTTCCTGCCCGGCACCCTCTACGACAAGATCGACCCGTACCTGCGCCCGCTGTACGACGCCCTGCACGACATGGTCGACCCGGACTCGATCCCGCGGTTGATCCAGAGCGGCACCATCGAGGTCGCGCCGCTGGCGTACATGCGTGGGCGGACCCTCAACGATGCGTTCATCATCTTGGACGAGGCGCAGAACACCTCCATCGAGCAGATGAAGATGTTCCTCACCCGCCTCGGTTTCGGTTCCAAGATCGTCGTGACCGGGGACATCACCCAGGTGGACCTACCCAGCGGTACCCGCAGCGGCCTGCGGGTGGTCCGGGAGATCCTCGACGGGCTCGACGACGTCCACTTCGCGATCCTGACCAGCGCGGACGTGGTACGCCACCGGCTGGTCAGCGAGATCGTCGATGCCTACGCCCGGTGGGACGCGGCAAGCGCGCCGAGGCCACAACCCGCCCAGGCCGGCCGCCGGGACCGGCGATGACGACAGGCACCGGGACGACGGACATACC
>NZ_CAAAFT010000147.1:30228-31000 GCF_900634765.1 Candidatus Protofrankia californiensis
CACCGGGACGACGGACATACCGCGACGACAGGCATGCCGCCGGCCGGCGTGCCTGCGGACATGCCGGCTCACGTACCGGATGACACGCCGACAACGATGTGCCGCGTGCGGCGGCGCCGAATGAGGATGGATCATTGATGGCCGTGTTCGTGGCGAACGAGTCGGGCGTCGACACCGACGAGGTCACCCTTACCGCGCTCGCCCGGTTCGTGCTGGACGCCATGAAGGTCAACCCGCTGGCGGAGCTGTCGGTCATGATGGTGGAACAGTCCGCCATGGAGGAGCTTCACGTCCGTTACATGGGCGAGGAAGGCCCGACCGACGTGCTGGCCTTCCCCCAGGACGACGCGTTCGACCCGTCCTCGCCCGACTCGGGCGAGGACGACCCGACCCTGCTGCTCGGCGACGTCGTCCTGTGCCCGGATGTCGCCCGCAGACAGGCGGCGAAGGCGGGCCACTCGACCGAACACGAGATGCATCTGCTGTGCACGCACGGCATCCTGCACCTGCTCGGTTACGACCATGCCGAGCCGGACGAGGAGCGTGAGATGTGGGCTGTGCAGTCCCGGCTGCTGACCTCCTGGGCCACCGCCCGCGCCGCCGGCGCGCACTGATCGTGGCACGTGTCGGGCATGGCAGGCGTCCCGGGTACGGCAGGTGCCCCGGACACGACACGTGTCGGGTGTGCTACTCGCTGAGCGTGCCGGGGAACTGACAGGGCGGATCAATGGGTTACGGTGATGTTCCACTTCTGCTGCTCGCGGTGGTAGCC
>NZ_CAAAFT010000147.1:31025-34142 GCF_900634765.1 Candidatus Protofrankia californiensis
CGCTGAGCGTGCCGGGGAACTGACAGGGCGGATCAATGGGTTACGGTGATGTTCCACTTCTGCTGCTCGCGGTGGTAGCCACGCTGTTCGCGGCCGGAATCGGATGTATCGACGCCGCGCTGACACGGGTCTCCCGGGTCGCGGTCGACGGATTCGTCCGTGCGGGACGCCCCAGAGCCGCGAGCCTGGCCACGATCGTCGCTGATCCGGGGCGGTACCTGGCGCTGCTGCTGTTGCTGCGGATCGTCGGGGAGATGGTCGCCGCCGCGTGCGTGACCGTCATAGCGGTACACACCTATGGTGCCGGGTTCATCGCGGTTGGTTTCGGGGCGCTGGTCGGCACCCTGTTCGCCTACATCTTCGTCGGAGTCGTGTTCCGGACGCTGGGCCGCCAGCACGCCCCGGTGGTGGCGCTCGCGACCGCGGGGCTCACCAGCTGGCTCGGCCGGATGTTCGGGCCGCTGCCGCGGCTGCTGATCGCGTTCGGCAACGCGGTCACCCCGGGCCCCGGCTACCGGGACGGCCCGTTCGCCACCGAGGCGGAACTGCGTGACCTCGTCGACCTCGCCGAGGAGAACGACGTCATCGAACGCGGCGAGCGTGACATGATCGCATCCGTCTTCGAGCTGGGGGACACGCTGGTGCGGGAGGTCATGGTCCCCCGTCCCGACATGGTCTACATCGAGTCGGTGAAGACCGTTGCGCAGGCGATCTCGCTGGCACTGCGCAGCGGCTTCTCCCGCATCCCGGTGACCGGGGAGACCGTGGACGACGTCGTCGGGATCGCCTTCCTCAAGGACATGGTCGGCCGTGAACGCGAGGGCTGGGATACCCGGCCCGTGTCGGACGTCATGCGGCCACCGGCATTGGTGCCCGAGAGCAAGCACGCCGACGTTCTGCTGCGCGAGATGCAGGCTTCCCGGACCCACATGGCGATCGTCATCGACGAGTACGGCGGGACCGCCGGGCTGGTCACCATCGAGGACATCCTCGAGGAGATCGTCGGCGAGATCACCGACGAGTACGACGCCGAGATCGTGCCGGTGGAGTGGATCAACGACGATACCGCCCGCGTGACCGCCCGGCTCGGCGTGGACGATCTGCGCGAACTGTTCGGCACGGATGAGCTGCCCGGCTCCGACGACGTGGAAACGGTCGGTGGGTTGCTGGCGAACGCGCTGGGACGCGTGCCGCTGCCGGGAGCGACGGTAACCGTCGGAGTGGTCACACTCACCGCCGAGAGCGCTGCCGGCCGGCGCAACCAGATCGGTACCGTGGTGGTGCGCCGGTCGCCGGGCCAGGCCGAGGACTCCACCGCCGGTGGGTCCGCGTCCGTGTCCGCGGGGGACACGGACGGCGGCGACACGCCCAGGGGTGAGGTGTCCAGGGGCGACGTGTCCAGGGGTGATGCCGCTCGCGCGGGCAACCACCGGGCCGGCAGGGAGCGGGCCGGTGCTGGCCGGGCTGGTAAGAAGCGTACGGATGGTACGGGTAGTACGGGTAGCGATACCGCGGACGCTGCCGGCGGTGACAACAGAGGGGGGCAGGGCAGCGACGTGGGTGCCACCGACCCGGTCACGCGTCGTGCCGCTTCCGGGGCGCGTACATGAGCTTCGATGAGGCAGGGGCAGGCGGCGTGTCAGAGCTGGACGTGGATGGACGGGCCGGAAGCGGACGGGAGGCGGCCGGGGACGGGGGCGCAGAGTCCGGCGGTCGCGTCGCCGTCACCTGGATCGACCATGGCTCGCTGGCGGCCGAGGACGCCAAGCTCGTGATCCTCGCCCGGTCGGCGAGGCTGCGTGCCTACGTCCCGTGGGGCGGTACCGCGACGGCGGAGGGCGCGGCTGTCCGTGACACCGACGGGCGGACCTACGCGGCGGCGACCGTGGAGAACGCCGAGGAGCGGCTCACCGTGTCGGCGCTCGCCGCCGCGGTCGTCGCGGCGGCGTCCAGCGGGGCGCGCCGCTTCGAGGCGGCGGCGATCGTTTCCGAGCGTGTTTCGGGACCGGAGCCGGAGCCGGGCGCCCTGAACGTCTCGGGTCCGAGTACGTCAGGCCTGGGCGCGCCGGACGTGCCGAGGGCTGACGACCTGCTGGTGCTGGGCGAGTTCGGTGCCGGCGTGCCGGTGTTCCTCGCCGGCTCCGACGGCGTGGCCCGGGGCCGGGTGACCACCTAGTGGCCAGCTCGGTGGAGACCGGACCACAGTTCCGGTCCGGGTTCGCCTGCTTTGTCGGGCGTCCCAACGCGGGCAAGTCGACGTTGACCAACGCGCTCGTCGGCTCGAAGGTCGCCATCACCAGCGGGCGCCCGCAGACGACCCGGCACGCCGTCCGCGGCATCGTGCACCGTGACGACGCCCAGCTCGTCCTGGTCGACACCCCCGGCCTGCACCGGCCCCGGACCCTGCTCGGCCAGCGGCTCAACGACGTGGTCCGTGCGACCCTGTCCGAGGTGGACGTGGTCGCCTTCTGCGTCCCCGCGAACGAGGTGGTCGGTCCGGGTGACCGGTTCATCGCCGATGAGCTCGCCCGGCTGCCCAAGCGGACGCCGTTGGTCGCGGTCGTCACCAAGAGCGACCTGGTGCCCGACCGGGACGCGCTCGGCGCGCAGCTGCTCACGGTCTGCTCACTGGCGGACTTCGCCGACGTGGTGCCGGTCAGCGCGGTGTCGTCGTTCCAGGTGGGGGTGCTCGCGGATGTGCTGGTCGGACGCCTGCCCGCCGGCCCGCCGCTGTACCCCGACGGTGAGCTGACCGACGAGCCCGAACAGGTGATGGTCGCCGAACTGGTCCGCGAGGCCGCGTTGGAGGGCGTGCGCGACGAGTTGCCGCACTCGCTCGCCGTCGTCGTCGAGGAGATGATCCCCCGCGAGGACCGGCCGGCGGACCGTCCGCTGCTCGACGTCCACGTGAACGTCTACGTCGAACGGCAGAGCCAGAAGGCGATCGTCATCGGGGCGAAGGGCGCCCGGCTCAAGGACGTCGGGACGCGGGCCCGCACCCAGATCGAGGCGCTGCTCGGTACCCCCGTCTACCTGGACCTGCACGTCAAGGTGGCCAAGGACTGGCAGCGCGACCCCCGCCAGCTCCGCAAACTCGGCTTCTGACCGATCTCGATC
>NZ_CAAAFT010000148.1:0-2535 GCF_900634765.1 Candidatus Protofrankia californiensis
GCCCACGCCCGGATGCCCTTGCTCGGATGCCCACGCCCGGATGCCCTTGCTCGGATGCGTCCGGTATCGTCCCGAGCCTGGCCCTTACCTTTGAACCTTTGACATTTGCTCTGAACCTTTGACATTTTCTCGTCTGCTGACGGTGGTTATCACCGAGAGCACGGCGAGCACAGACAGTGACGATATTGAGGTGTCCGGGGTCGCTCGAGGTCGAGGCCGGTGTGATCCGGCTCATTGTCGATCTTCCGGTCCAGTGCCGGCCGGCACGTGTCGCGATCATCTCGACCGCGCTCTGCCCCCTTACCGGAATGCGTGCAACCATGGGCAGGTGCCGGTCTACCGAGATGAAGGTGTCGTCCTGCGGACGACACCGCTCGCCGAAGCCGACCGCATCATCACTGTTCTGACCCGGCGGACGGGGCGGATACGCGCGGTGGCCAAAGGGGTGCGCCGCACGTCGTCCCGTTTCGGTGCCCGGTTGGAGCCGGGTACCTACGTCGACCTCCAGCTCCACGAGGGACGCTCCCTCGACACCGTCACCCAGGCCGACATACTCAGCCCGTATGGCGCGGTGATCGCGTCGGATTATCCCCGGCACACCGCGGCGGCGGTCATGCTGGAAACCGCCGAGCGGCTGACCAGCGAGGAACGCCAGCCTGCGATGCGCCTGTTCCTGCTCCTCGTCGGTGGTCTGCGCACGCTCGCTCAGGGTGAACGGGCACCGTCTCTCGTTCTGGACGCGTTCCTGCTCCGCGCGTTGGCCATCGCCGGTTACGGGATGGCCCTGGCGGACTGCGCCCACTGCGGGGACCCAGGACCCCACCACGCGTTCTCCGTCCCGGCGGGGGGCGTAGTGTGCCCGGAATGCCGACCGCATGGAGCGGTGTCGATGTCTCCGGCTGCCGTGAAGCTGCTGTCCGATCTGCTCACCGGCGATTGGGCTTGCGCCGGGGCGAGCGAAGCCCGGACCCGGCGCGAGGCGGGTGGGTGCGTCGCCGCCTACCTGCAGTGGCATCTCGAATACGGATTGCGCACGCTGCCTCATCTGGAGCGAGTGTGAGCGGGACCAGGCAGGTCACGGTCGTCACCACGGTCGTCACCACGGCCGCCAACAAGGCCATTGACAGGGCCATCATAGGGCCGTCAATAAGCAGGAGGGGGGCAGCCGGTGAATCTGCGTAATGGGGGGCTCGGGCAGTTCCGTGAGCCTCACCCACATCCTTCCGGCGCATGCCCGCCGGAGATTCCTTCCGCACTGATCCCGCGGCATGTCGCCATCGTCATGGACGGTAACGGTCGGTGGGCGAAAATGCGCGGCCTGCCGCGCACGAAGGGTCATGAAGCCGGCGAGGAGGCTCTCTTCGACTGTGTGGAGGGCGCCATCGAACTCGGCGTCCGCTGGCTGTCGGTGTATGCCTTCTCCACCGAGAACTGGAAACGGTCGCCGGACGAGGTCGCGTTCCTGATGCGTTTCACCGACGGGGTGTTCGGCCGGCGCATCGACGACATGGCCGCGCTCGGTGTCCGGGTCCGGTGGGCCGGCCGGCGTCCCCGGCTGTGGAGCAACGTCATCCGGCGGCTGGAGGCAGCCGAAGAACGTACCCGCGGGAACGACCGTCTCACCCTGGTGATGTGCGTCAACTACGGCGGACGGGCCGAGCTTGCCGACGCCGCCGCCGCCATCGCCCGGGACGTCCGGGACGGCCGGCTGCGGGCCGACCGCATCGACGAGGACACACTGGCCCGCTACCTCGACGAGCCGGAGATGCCCGACGTCGATCTGCTGATCCGTACCTCCGGGGAGCAGCGGCTGAGCAATTTCCTGCTCTGGCAGGCGGCATACGCGGAGTTCCTGTTCGTCGAACGGCTGTGGCCGGACTTCGACCGCCGCGACCTGTGGACAGCTTGCCTGGACTTCGCCAAGCGCGACCGCCGCTACGGCGGTGTCGTCGCCCATCCCTCCGGGGTCTGATCCGGACGTGGTGGGCCGGCGGCAGCGGGGATCTACCTGTCTCGGTAGACGGCGTTGCCGGTGGCCCCCCACCGGAATTTTCGCCACCCTGCGGAGGAGCCCCGCGACCTGGTAGAACCGTGCTGTGGTTGTTGTCACGCGGCTACGGGTTCCACCGGGGGACGCCGGTACCTTTCGTGAGCGGGCGGAACGGGTCCTGGCCGTCCTCGCCGGCGAGCGGGGCTACCGCTGGGCCCGGCTGGGACGTGCCGTGGACGACCCGGAACTCTGGATGATCACCTCCGAGTGGGACGGGGTGGGAGCCTGGCGCCGGGCCCTGTCGGCCTTCGACGTCCGGATGGAGCTGACGCCGCTGATGGCCTACGCCGTCGACGAGCCGGGCGCGTTCGAGGTGTTGCTGGCCCACGACGCCGCCGGCGGCCCCGCCCGCCGCGGTGGGTCCGACCTGGCGGCCGACGCCGCCACCGCCGCGCCCGGCGGCGGGCCGTCGAGGTGATGACCGGCAGCGCCCGCGGAGATGACCGGAGCGCCCGGAAAAGCGCCGGAGAAGCGGCCGCCCGGAG
>NZ_CAAAFT010000148.1:2904-4590 GCF_900634765.1 Candidatus Protofrankia californiensis
GAAGGTGACGTTGAAGGTGACGAGGTCGTACCTGCTCGATCATGATCGTCGCCTGGCCCGTACGCTGGGTGCTCGACTCCCTGAACGGCACCTGTCCTCCTGATCGCCAGTGGGACCGGCCGCCCCCGCGGCTGGCCGATCTGCCAGGTTTCGCCGGAGGGCGGGTCGAGGACTCGACCGCCCCATGTCGCCGATGACATGTCGTCGATGGCCTCATGTCGCCGATGACGCAGGGCAGAAAGGAAGGGAGTGCCCGCGTGGCCAGTGCATCCGACCGCATGGACACCATCGTCAGCCTGTGCAAGCGCCGGGGGTTGGTCTTCCCCTCGAGTGAGATCTACGGCGGCCTGCGGGCATCGTGGGACTATGGTCCGCTCGGGGTCGAGCTGAAGAACAACGTCAAGCGCGCCTGGTGGAAGGCCATGGTCCAGGGCCGGGACGACGTCGTCGGCCTCGACTCGTGCGTGATCCTCGCCCGCGAGGTCTGGGAGACCAGCGGCCACGTGCAGGTCTTCGTCGACCCGCTGACCGAATGCCTGTCCTGTCACAAGCGGTTCCGTGCCGACCATCTGGAGGAGGCGTTCGAGGCCAAGCGCGGCCGGCCGCCGACAGCGCTCACCGAGATCGTCTGCCCGAACTGCGGGTCGCGTGGCACGTTCACCGAGCCGCGGATGTTCAACGGCCTGCTCAAGACCTACCTGGGCCCGGTCGAGGACGAGTCCGGCCTTGCCTACCTGCGTCCGGAAACGGCCCAGGGCATTTTCATCAACTACGCGAACGTCCAGGCGTCCGCCCGGCGCAAGCCACCGTTCGGGATCGGCCAGATCGGCAAGTCGTTCCGCAACGAGATCACTCCGGGTAACTTCATCTTCCGGACCCGCGAGTTCGAGCAGATGGAGATGGAGTTCTTCGTCCCGCCGGGCGAGGATGAGACCTGGCATCAGTACTGGATCGACGAACGGATGAAGTGGTACCGCGACCTCGGCGTCCGGGAGGAGAACCTCCGTCATTTCGAGCATCCGAAGGAAAAGCTCTCCCACTATTCGAAACGGACCGTCGACATCGAGTATCGTTTCGACTTCGCCGGCCTGGAATGGGGTGAGCTGGAAGGCATCGCGAACCGGACGGACTACGACCTGTCCGTGCACGCGAAGGCGTCCGGCGCGGACCTGACCTATTTCGAGCAGGCCACCGGTACCCGGTACACCCCCTATGTCATCGAACCGGCGGCCGGGGTGGACCGTGCCACCCTGGTGTTCCTGCTGGACGCCTACGCGGAGGACACCGCGCCCAACACCAAGGGTGGGATGGACCGCCGGGTGGTGCTCCGCCTGGATCGCCGGCTTGCGCCGGTGAAGGCCGCGGTGCTGCCGCTGTCGCGCAATGCCGACCTTTCACCGGTCGCCCGCGACCTTGCCGCAGTGCTGCGCAGGCACTGGAACGTCGACTTCGACGATGCCGGTGCGATCGGGCGCCGCTACCGCCGGCAGGACGAGATCGGCACGCCGTTCTGTCTCACCGTCGACTTCGATTCGTTGCAGGACCAGGCGGTGACGATCCGCGAGCGCGACACCATGACGCAGGAGCGTGTCTCCATAGACCGGGCGGTGTCCTATCTCAACACCATGCTTGGTCCCTGCTGAATCCCCTTGACGATCATATGCTGGTGATCGTCAAGGGGATTCG
>NZ_CAAAFT010000148.1:4615-12902 GCF_900634765.1 Candidatus Protofrankia californiensis
CCCTTGACGATCATATGCTGGTGATCGTCAAGGGGATTCGCGTCAGATATGATCATACTGGCGGGTTCGGCAGGTCGAGGTCTGTCGACCCGAACCGGTCTGCAAGGAAGCGTCCGTGGGACAGCAGCTTTGCGGTGTCCCCGGCTGCCGCCGCCTCGGTGACGTCCCGTACGCCCTTTTCCAACAGACCGAGCTGGTCGACGACGACCTCGCGTGGGGTACGCCCGTCGTCCA
This sequence comes from Candidatus Protofrankia californiensis, assembly GCF_900634765.1. Lineage (NCBI taxonomy): Bacteria > Bacillati > Actinomycetota > Actinomycetes > Frankiales > Frankiaceae > Protofrankia > Candidatus Protofrankia californiensis. Next base: position 4,850 of record NZ_CAAAFT010000148.1, read on the forward strand.
AACGGTGTGTCTCGGCGTATCGCGCTGGCAGGCCGAGGTAGACCTCCAGTGCGGTCGGCAGGTAGTCGGCGATGGTCCGCACCACCACGAACGCCTCGGGTGAACCGGCGCGCAACAGGTGTGGGCGGTCCAGCACCTCTCGCAGCGCGTCGACGACCCGCGCCGCGGCCGAGGTGATCTCGGCCGGCGCGTGTTCGGCCAGGATCCGCAGCTGCGCGTTGACGACCCTGCGAAGCTCGGCAACGCGCAGCTGGGCACCTGCCGGTGCCGGGCGGGGAGCCGGTGTGACCAGAGCACCTATCGCGTACAGGGCGGCGACGACGAACGGCCACTCGGGTGACCCGAGCACACCGGTGGCGGTCAGTCCCAGCCCGCCGATCGCGCCGGTGCAGCCGGCGATGTTCTTCAGCGATCCGAGCCAGGCCAGCGCCTTCTCGCGGGGTCCGCTGGTGGGCGGCGGTGGCGGCGGGTCAGGCCGTGGCAGCCGGATCGCCGTCACCGGAGCCGGTCCCGACCGGCGGCCTGACTCCCACCGACATGATTACTGATAGCCACGGATGTCCTTGAAGGCGTCCATCAACGGGGATGTCCGCGCGTCGAACGTCGCGCCACCGGTGTCGGTGGCGATCGAGCGCAGGTCGTCCGGACGTGCCTCGCCGAAAATGATGCAGAACGTGCGGACGGCTCGGGCCGCCTGGGGGAGTCCCTGGTAGCCGGCGCGGAACTGCGCGGCTGACAGACCCGTGTTGTTCTCACCGTCGGTCATCAGGACGATCGATGTCAGGTAGCCCGGCTCCCGGGCGATCGCGTCGGAGGCAAGGCGGTACGCATCCGTGAGCGCGGAGTAGATGGCCGTTCCCCCCTCCGCCCGCAGGCCGTCGACGTACGAGCGGATCGCGGCCAGATCCGGCGAGGACGCCTGGGTGTCGGTCACGGTGAACTCGCGTGGCCCTCTGACCGAGCTGTTGAAGAGCAGCAGGGTGATCTTTTCGCGGCCGCGGAACCGGGCGAACCGGCCGGACAGCGAGGTGTCGGTACCGGCGAGTCCCGCCAGCGCGGATGTCAGGTCGGCCAGGCGCTGGCCGGCCATGGAACCGGACACGTCCAGTACGAAGATCGCGTGTGACGGCCGGCGGAAACGGTCGAAGTAGGAGGTGAGCAGCTCGTCGGCGACCGCCTGGGTGGCGGGAAAGGGTAGTTCGAGCAGGGTGGTCGCGGCGAACCGCGGGTCGAGCGCGACGCCTGGGACGGCCGGGCGGCGGTTTGTGTCGGTCTGCAGCCGCCGCTGGACCGCCGGGCTGCGCAGCCAGTTCACCACCCGGGTGTACTCGTCCTGCCGGGCCGGGTCGAGCAGGAGCATGGGGTAGTCGGCCGTGATGATGCCGTCCTTGGGGTAGACGATGGTGAGCGGCTCGCGCAGACGGCCGGAGCGTTGCAGGGACAACAGCACCGATTCGTAATTGATCATTCCGCCGGCGTCCTGAGGCCTGGCGACAAAGGCGTCGGCGAGCCAGCCCGAGCTGCCAGCGGTGAGCGTCTGTCCCGAGAAGAACGACGTCAGGGCGTCGTGGCGGACGTCGGAGGTCCGCAGCGCGTCCGACGTCCCGGCGAGCGCGGCCGCGACACCTACCAGTGCGCTGAACCCGGAGTTGGATGCCGCCGGGTTCGTCATGGCGTACGTCAGCTCGCCGGAGGCGACCTTCGCGGCGACGTCCGCCCAGGTGACATTCGTGCTGCCCGTCCAGCCGAACTTTGTGGCGAGTGAGGTCCGGACGCCGAGGACCACCGGCGATGTCATGATCGGAGTACGGGTGCCGGCCGCTGTCGCACCACCGGGCAACAGGCGCAGGTAACGGTCGGAGGAGAACCATGTGGCGTCCGCGCCCGAGGAACGCCCGATGATTTTCTCGGCACCGTCGAGTGTTCCGGTGTAGGTCAGCTTCACCGTGACCCCGGTGGCCGCGCGCAGGTCGTCCAGCAGCGGCTCGACGTCGGCGATTTCCGACCCGGCGAGTATCCGCAGCACACCCGGTTTGCCCGGGCTGGGTCCCGGCCGCGGGTCGGGATCGGAGCCGCAGGCGGTCACGGTGAACGCGCACGCGCACGCGGCGAGAAGACCGAACGCGACCGCGCGCAGACGGTAGCCGGTCACTGCCCGCCGCCGGAGATCTCCAGCTCCCCGGCCGTGGCCTGGGCGATCTCGGCGGGAGCGGTCGCAGCGGCCCGGTCCAGGTATGCGGCTGCCTTTCCCACCTCGTCGGACAACGCCTCCACCGTGGTCCGCATGGTCGCCAGGGCGGCGGTCTTGTATCCGTCGATCGTGTCGATCGTGGCGTAGATGTTGGCGAACGCCTGCTGGAGGGCCTGCACCGACACGGTCGAGGACGCTGCCTGCCCGTGGATCTCGACGGTCTGCTGCCGCAGCAGCTCCGAGGTGCCGATGATGATGCGCTCGGTCGTCTCGTTCAACGCGGCGATCTGGTCGAGCACCAGCTTCTGGTTGGCCAGGGCCTGCGCGACAAGCACTGCGGTCCGAAGCGCCGCGACGGTCGTCGTGCTGGCCCGGTCCACACCTTTGATCAGTTCGAGGTTGTTGCGCCGGATCATCTCCAGGGCGAGGTAGCCCTGCGCGCTGACCGCGAGCTGGGTGAGCAGGTCCTGGTGTTTCTGCCGCACGTAGAACAGGACGTCCTCGCGAAGTGCCCGTGCCCGGTCCGGATCGCCGGCCTCGATCCGGTCGATCCGGGTGACGAGCTCGGCGTCGAGGTTCGAGGCCAGCTGGGTGTATTCGCGCAGCTTGCCCATGGTCGTCCACAGGTTGTGTTTTTCCTGCTCGATCGCGGCGTTGTCCCGCCGCAGCTCTTCCTGCCCGTTCTGCAGTGAGTGCAGGATCGCGTCCAGATGCGCCTGTGACGACCGGTAGGAGGCGAAGTAGTCCCGCAGGCGGTTCCCGAACGGGATCACGCCGAGCAGTTTTTTCGGGCCCAGCAGGTTCGCCTTGGACGGATCAAGGTCGCTGACCACCCTGCGTAGCTCCACGAGGGACGTCGACACCGACGAGGTCGCGTCAAAGGCACCGGAGTTCATCGCCCGCGTCGGCTTGTCCAGCAGCCGGTTGGACACCGACGCGGACGCGCGGATCTCCTTCTCACCCATCCGGTGCACTGCGGCAACCTTGGACGTGAAGGCGGGCGAGGTCGGGTCGACGCCGACCAGGGCGTCGGCGAAGGCCACCGCCTGGTCGGCCAGGCGCGAAGCCGCTTCCGCGCTGATCGGGACGGCCGGCCCGGCCTGGTCGGGGGTGACCGGCGCGACGGGTGCGGGCGGCACCAGGACCAGCTGCGCGCCGGGGTCGCCCGCACCCGGCGACGGTGCCGGTGTCGGTGTTGTCGGTGGCAGGCTCATCAACCCGGGCCCTTCTTGTACCGTGTCTCGATCTGACTGATCATTCGTTCGGATGTCTCCGCGCTCGGTGGTTCGACGACGTTGACCAGCTGCGGTGCGGGGCTGGTCCTGCGTTCGGCGGCGTACTGCCGGCCGTAGTCGGCGTCCGCGGTGCGGAACCCGTGCCGCACGGCGAGGCGCTGCAGCTGCGGGTCAGTTGTCAGCAGATGTCCGACCGCGTCGCCGGTGGGGGTGAGCGGAACGACGGTGTGTTTGGCGTAGATGGTCGGATTGGGGTACATCAGCACCATCTCACTGGTCAGCGAACCGTCCCTGGCGAGCGCGTGGGCTCTGAACTGGGCTTCATAGATCATGACCATCGGCGTCTTCCCCATGCCGATGGTCATGAAGTCGTCGAACGGCTCCTGGGACGACGCCTCCAGATAGCCCTGTTTGAGAAAGAGGGGCGCGAGCCTGTCCGTGATCCGGTCGGCCGTCCCGGCATCGGTGACGACGTTCCCACCATTGCTCACATAGGACGCGATCGCCAGGTAGAGGGCGGCCGAGTTCGACGTCCGCACGTCGGTCGAGCTGATGAGGATGGACTTGTCGGTCTGGTAGAGGTTGTTCCCGGGTAGCTGCGACCACCGGGTGTCCTTTGCCACCAGGTCGAGATACCTGCGCATGTCGAACAGGTAGTGGTCGCCGTACCGAGTGCTGACACCCGCCGTGGTCAGCAGTGTCGCGATCGGGGAGAAGGTGGCTATCGCCATGGGTGTGAAGAAGGGCACATAGGATGTGCTGATCTTACGATCGCGCCTGATGCGCTCGGCTTGCGGTCCGTCGGCCGGAAAGGCCAGATCGAAACCGGACAGTTCGCGGGTCGTGGCGATCTCACGCGATCCGGCGGAAGTGATCTCAAGTCGGTAACCGGCCCGGTCGAGGGCGGTAACCACGTCCGGATCGGCGAAGAAGGACTGCTTCTCCGACGAGACCAGCGCACGAACCGTGGTCTTGTTCTCGTTCGGAGCGGATCGGGTCCATGGAATAATGATCGCCGCGATGACGCCCAGAGTGAGCAGCCCGGCAAGCGCGAGCCCGAGAACCCGGCGACCTCGCACGGCGTCCTCCTCCGGTGTTGTTGGTCCGAGTGTGTCGGTGTGCATCATGGTCCGTCTGCCATGCCAGACGGGTCCCCGGCTGACGGGGTTTGATATCTGTACGAACTCTGTTCATTGTTCCGATACCTCCAATATCCCTCTCGTTTATCCGGTTGAGAACGCTTTGCCATAAATATGCGGTAATTCCATCACCGGACGAGAACCGACATCGGACGAGTCGTGTCGGTTCGATCGAGAGCATGGCCGGAAGCCACCCGGACGGGGCGAGTCGGACGGATGGTTCTCAAACACGCTTTAAGGCAACCCGGGGCGGTAAGCTCCTGGGCCATCAGGGGCCAATCCGACGGACTGCCGGGCGACAAGTCGGGAGAGGAGTCGCAGATCTGTCTGTGACCTGCGCGAGCCGGGGTGACGTGGCACGGTCGATTCGGCGGTGGTTCGCGGGAGACGGGACACGAGAGGGCGGCCATGACCACCTATGTGTACGACTTCCAGCAGGGGAACAAGGACCTCAAGGATCTTCTCGGTGGTAAGGGCGCCAATCTCGCCGAGATGACGAACATGGGGCTTCCCGTCCCGCCCGGTTTCACGATCACCACCGCCGCCTGTCGTGAGTATCTTGCGCACGGCAAAGAGCCGGACGCGTTGCGCGACGAGGTCGGCGAGCATCTGCGCGCACTCGAACAGACAATGGGCAGGCGGCTGGGTCAGGCCGACGATCCGCTGCTCGTCTCGGTGCGTTCGGGTGCGAAGTTCTCCATGCCGGGAATGATGGACACCGTCCTGAACATCGGTTTGTCGGACGCCTCGGTGTCCGGTCTTGCCAGGCAGTCCGGCTCGCCGCGTTTCGCCTGGGACTCCTACCGGCGGTTGTTGGCGATGTTCGGCAGGACCGTCCTCGGGGTGGCCGGTGAGCTGTTCGACGACGCTCTCGACGCGGCGAAGAAGGCCCGGGGGGCAGGTAATGACCTGGATCTCGACGAGGCCGACCTGCGTGGGCTGGCGGAGACGTTCAAGACGATTATCCGCGACCGGGCCGGACGGGACTTCCCGCAGGACCCCCGGGAACAGCTGGACCTGGCGATCCGGGCGGTCTTCGACTCCTGGAACGGTGAACGCGCCCGCCTCTACCGCCGCCAGGAACGCATTCCCGCGGATCTCGGCACCGCGGTCAACGTGGTCGCGATGGTGTTCGGCAACCTGGGTATGGACTCAGGCACCGGAGTGGCGTTCACCCGGGACCCGGGAAACGGCGACCAGGGCGTTTACGGCGACTATCTGCAGAATGCCCAGGGCGAGGACGTCGTCGCGGGCATCCGGAACACACTGCCGCTCACGGCGTTGGCGTCCATCGACCCGCCCGCGTACGACCGTTTGTTGTCCATCATGGCGACCCTCGAGCAGCATTACCGCGACCTGTGTGACATCGAGTTCACCATCGAACGCAACAAATTGTGGATGTTGCAGACGCGGGTCGGAAAGCGCACCGCCGGCGCGGCCTTCCGGATCGCCGTCCAGCTCGTCGACGAGGGTCTGATCACCATGGACGAGGCGTTGACACGGGTCACCGGTGCCCAGCTCGCCCAGCTGATGTTCCCGCGGTTCGCCGCGGACGGGCGGGCGGACCGGATCGCCCAGGGTATGAACGCATCCCCCGGGGCCGCCGTCGGGCTGGCCGTCTTCGATTCCGACCGGGCTGTGGAACTCGCGGCCGCCGGTATCCCGGTCATCCTGGTCCGCCGGGAGACCAATCCCGACGACCTCGATGGCATGATCGCGGCGCAGGGCGTCCTGACCTCGCGTGGTGGGAAGACCTCGCACGCCGCGGTGGTCGCTCGCGGTATGGGCAAGACCTGTGTGTGCGGGGCCGAGGAGATCGACGTCGACGCCCACTGGCGACAAGCGGTCGCACCGGGTGGTGTCGTCGTCCACGAGGGGGACGTGATCTCGATCGACGGGTCCTCCGGTGCGGTCTACCTCGGTGAGGTGCCGGTGGTGCCCTCCCCGGTCGTTGAGTACTTCGAGGGGAACCTGGTCGCGGACGGTTCCGACCCGTTGGTCGACGCCGTCCACCGGATCATGACCCACGCGGATGGCGCCGCCCGGCTCGCTGTGCGCGCCAATGCCGACACCGCCGAGGACGCCGAGCGCGCTCGCCGGTTCGGGGCCGTCGGTATCGGACTGTGCCGGACCGAACACATGTTCCTCGGCGAGCGCCGGAAGCTGGTCGAACGGCTCATCCTCGCCGACGGTGACGAGGAGGCCGACGCCGCGCTGGCCGCCTTGCTGCCGCTGCAGCGCGACGACTTCGTTGCGATCTTCACGGCGATGGACGGTCTGCCCGTGACGGTCCGGCTCCTCGACCCTCCGTTGCACGAGTTCCTGCCCGACCTCACCGAGCTGTCGGTGCGGGTGGGTGTCGCCACGGCGACCGGCGAGCCTGTCGCGGACGGCGACGCCGCGCTGCTGGCGGCGGTCCGCCGCCTGCACGAACAGAACCCGATGCTCGGGCTGCGCGGGGTGCGTCTCGGACTGCTCATCCCGGGTCTGGTCGCCCTGCAGGTACGTGCGATTGCGGAAGCGGCGGTCATCTGCCGCGGGCGCGGCGGGGACCCGCGTCCGGAGATCATGGTGCCGCTGGTGGGCGCGGTCCAGGAACTGGAGGTTGTCCGCGAGCAGGCCGAGCAGGTGCTCGAAGAGGTCGCCGTGGAGACCGGGGTCGACGTGCAGGCGTTGATCGGTACGATGATCGAGGTGCCGAGGGCGGCGCTGACCGCGGGTCAGATCGCCGGGGCCGCGCAGTTCTTCTCGTTCGGGACGAACGACCTGACCCAGATGAGCTGGGGTTTCTCCCGCGATGACGTCGAGTCGTCGTTCTTCTCCCGCTACCTCGATCTGGGCATCTTCGGCGTGTCCCCGTTCGAGTCGCTGGACCGTGATGGGGTCGGCCGGCTGGTACAGCTTGCAGTCGACGAGGGGCGGGCGGCCCGACCGGAGATCAAACTCGGTGTCTGCGGGGAGCACGGAGGCGACCCGGACTCCGTGCACTTCTTTCACCGGATCGGGCTCGACTATGTGTCGTGTTCTCCGTTTCGTCTACCGGTCGCCCGGCTGGAAGCCGGTCGGGCCGCCATCCTCGACCGCTAGCTGGCCGAAGAGCGTGCGATCATGGTTCTTCGTTCTTCTCGCGCGCTCGGAGACCCCGAGGGGGTAACCCTGTAACTGTGCGACAGACCACCCGTCGTCTTACGCTGATTTGGGCATACTGTGACTGCCTGTGGCTATTACCCTGCGGCAGCGGACAGCGCGATGGTTGCACGCGCGCTGGTGGGTCTGGCTGCTGCGGGTGGTCATGGTCCTTGCCCTCGCCGGGGTGATGATCAGTTTTGTCACGATGATCCAGATATGGGTGGTGGGGCGTTCGGACGATCAGCGCCGGTCGGACGTCCTGATCGTGCTCGGTGCCTCCCAGTTCAACGGTCGCCCGTCCGCCGTGTTCGCGGCCCGTCTCGACCATGCGCTGGCCCTCTACCGCGCCGGTGTCGCTC
>NZ_CAAAFT010000149.1:0-4956 GCF_900634765.1 Candidatus Protofrankia californiensis
GTCTCGACCATGCGCTGGCCCTCTACCGCGCCGGTGTCGCTCCCCGGATCGTGACGGTCGGGGGATCCCAAGCCGGTGACGTCTACACCGAGGCGCAGGCCGCAGCGAGCTACCTGACCTCCCGCGGCGTCCCGGTCGCTGCTGTAGTAGCGGTGGGTGAGGGGCGGGACACACTGGGATCATTACGGGCAGTAGCAAAGATTATGGTGGTGAACCGCTGGCGGTCCGCGGTGATCGTGACCGATCCGTGGCACTCGCTGCGCTCGCGGACCATCTCTCGCGATCTTGACATCGACGCGGTCGCCTCGCCGGTCACGACTGGCCCGGCCACCCGCGGTCTTGCCACCACGCTGCGCTACATTGCCCGGGAAGGTGCTGCGTACCGCTTCTACCAGCTCTTTCATCGGGCGACGCCGGTCGGTGCCGCGCCCGGAGCGGTCTAGACGAGCAGGTCCGAAGCCCGGTCCGGTCCGATCCGGCGGGCGGGTTCTGCGCACCGCGGCCGTGAAGCTTGCCCGCTGGTACCGTTCGGGACGGTGAAACCCGGGGTAGAGCTCACATCGTTCAAGCGTGTTCTCCCGGGCAGGCGGACGGTCGGCAATGGCGGGCACCCACATAGGAGACGGACAGTCATAGGGCTTGGTGGTCATGGGGTTCAGGGTCGCCTGCAACATGTGACTGCCTGTGGCGGACGGCGTGAACGCCCTGAAGGCATCCGGTGTTACCGCAGGATCTGTGTCCGTAACGCGGCTGGATAGCTACCTTCCATTACTGCTCATGCACGGATATGCAGGCGTACAGGAGGCTGGTGTGGCAACTCCCGTGTCCGAGATCGCGATCGACCCGACCGACCTCGACCAGATCCGCGAGCTGGCTCGGCAGCTGCGGGTGGACTCGATCCGGGCCTCGACGTCCGCGGGGTCGGGCCACCCGACGTCGTCGATGTCGGCCGCGGACGTGATGGCGCTGCTGGTCGGGCGACACCTGCGGTACGACTGGGACAACCCGGCCGACCCGGCCAACGACCATCTGATCTTCTCCAAGGGGCATGCGTCCCCGTTGCTGTACGCGATGTTCAAGGCCGTCGGCGTGGTATCCGACCACGAGCTGATGACCGGCTACCGTCGTCACGGTCAGCGTCTGCAGGGGCATCCGACGCCGATCCTGCCGTGGGTCGACGTGGCCACCGGCTCGCTCGGGCAGGGACTACCCGACGCGGTCGGGGTGGCGCTTGCCGGCCGTTTCCTCGACCGGCTTCCCTACCGGGTGTGGGTATTGTGCGGGGACAGTGAGATGGCCGAGGGATCCATCTGGGAGGCGCTGGACAAGGCGGCCTACTACCAGTTGTCGAACCTGACGGCGATCGTGGACGTCAACCGGCTCGGCCAGCGGGGCCCGACCGAGCTCGGCTGGGATCTCGACGCCTACGCCCGCCGGATCGAGGCGTTCGGATGCCAGGCACTCGCGGTCGACGGACACGACGTCGGTGCGATCGACGAGGTCCTGGCCGAGGCATCCAGATCCGACCGGCCGGTGGTCGTGCTCGCCCGCACCCGCAAGGGTGAGGGCTTCTCCGAGACAGCCGACGCCGAGGGATGGCACGGCAAGCCGCTGCCGCCCGACATGGCCGAGCGCGCGATCGCCGAGCTCGGTGGTGAGCGCCACCTGCACGTCCGTGGTCCGCTGCCGCCCGCCTCCGTCCAGCGACCGGCGCCCTCGGCGCCGGTCAAGGTGGAACTGCCGACCTACCCGCTCGGTGCGAAGATCGCGACCCGCAAGGCATACGGCGAGGCGATCGCCGCCCTCGGCGTCCGGCCGAGCGTGGTGGCGTTGGACGCCGAGGTCAGCAACTCCACCTATTCCGAGGACTTCGCCAAGGCCCATCCGGACCGTTTCTTCGAAATATTCATCGCGGAGCAGCAGCTTGTCGCGGCCGCGGTCGGGCTGTCGGTACGGGGTTATGTTCCGTTCGCATCCACGTTCGCTGCGTTCTTCTCGCGCGCCTACGACTTCATCCGGATGGCCGCGATCTCTCAGGCGAACATCCGCCTGTCGGGCTCGCACGCCGGAGTCGAGATCGGCCCGGACGGCCCGTCCCAGATGGCCCTGGAAGACCTGGCGATGATGCGAGCGGTACACGGCTCGCACGTCCTCTACCCCAGCGACGCAACCAGCGCGGTCAAGCTCGTCGAGCTCATGGCCGATCTGGACGGGGTCAGCTACCTGCGCACAACCCGGGGTGCCTACCCGGTGATCTACGGGCCGCAGGAGTCCTTCACCGTCGGCGGTTCCAAGGTGCTGCGCCGGTCGGACGGCGACACGGTCACCCTGATCGGTGCTGGTGTCACCCTGCACCACTGCCTGGCCGCAGCGGATGTACTCGCGGCCGAGGGGATCTCAGCCCGGGTGATCGATCTCTACTCGGTCAAGCCAGTGGACGTCGTCACCGTGGCGGACGCGGCGCGGGCGACCGGTGGCCGTCTCGTCGTGGTCGAGGACCACTATCCCGAGGGGGGGCTGGGCAGCGCCGTCCTTGAGGCGGTGGCCGCGGCCGGGGTGCAGGTCCGGCTCGGTCATCTTGCCGTCCGCGAACTACCCGGGTCGGGCACACCGGCCGAACTGCTCGACGCGGCGGGCATCGCCTCGGGCCACATCGTGGAGGCAGCCCGAGCCCTGCTGCGCTGACCAGCGCAAGCTGGACCGGGCAAGCCTTATTGGGCAGGCCTTACCGGGCACAAAGAGTTCCCCGCGCCCGAGGAGCGGGTGCGGGGTCTCGTCCTGGAAGGGATGCCGTTCGGAACAAGCTTCAGACGCCGAAGCCGGCGTCGGGGAGAGGCGCGGGCGGACGCCGAAGGCGGCGTCCGAGAAGCTTCAGTCGTCCGAGCCGCTGGGCGCCGGGGCACCTCCGAACATCATGTCGCACATCGTCAGGTAGAGCCGGTCCGGCCGAGGCAAGAACTGGATCTTTGACAGGGCCTGGTCCTGCCCGGCCGATTCGACGATGAACTCGCCGTATCCCAGCAGTCGACCCATCGGATCCCGGTTGTAGGTGAGGTCCGTCACTTTTTCCAGTGGCATGGTCTGCACCTTGCGGAAAAAAATTCCGGACACCTTCAGGAGGCGCTTGTCCGTGACCATCAGGTGCTCGAAGTGCCAGTCGGCGACTTTCCAGAGCATCCTGAAGATCATAAAGAGTGCGAACCACCATGGCAGCGCGGAAATGTACCCGCCGACATCCAGACCATTCAGCAGAATCGCGAGCAGGATCACACCGACGATGGACGCCAGGGTCTGCAGAAAGACGGGCAGCAGGATCGCCCAGTGCATCCGGACCTTCACGACCAGCCGCTCGCGGGCGGCGAGGTACTTGTCGTCCCTGGCGGTGGGGTCAGGGATCCGGATTCTCACCATGGCCATCGTCTCCCGGATCGGGTTGGCGGTTCACACCGCTTCACAGAACCGTGTCGGTGACAAAATCGGACAGACCGTTACCGACGGACTCCAAGCCGTTGATGGCCCGTTCGATGATGTTGGCGGCACTCGCGGGAAAGCTCACAACGAAAAAAATGACGAACGCGATGAGACCGTATCTAATGATCTTGTCCACGGCGGGCCTCCGGGCCGAAGTTGGGAGGGCTGACCACAAAGTATCGCCGCTTCGCACCTCGGACGTGCGGAAATCGCGCCTATACGCTCAGCTTGTGGCCGAGAGGTGGTACAGAGCGTCCGACGTGGTCCGTTGGGGCGAGGAGCGACAGAAGAGTACACCGGACGATCGGAACTGGTTCGAGCGGGACCGTGCGCGTGTCCTACATTCCAGCGCGTTGCGTCGGCTGGCCGGCAAGACTCAGGTCGTGGGCCCGCTCGACGACGACTTCCCGCGCACCCGCCTCACGCATTCCCTGGAGACCGCCCAGGTCGGACGGGGCCTGGCGCGCTCGCTGGGTGCCGACCCGGACCTGGTCGATGCGGCCTGCCTCGCCCATGACATCGGTCATCCCCCCTTCGGCCACAACGGTGAGGCCGCGCTGGACGCGGCCGCTCGTGACTGCGGGGGTTTCGAGGGCAACGCGCAGAGCCTGCGGGAGCTAACCCGTCTGGAGGTCAAGGTCGTTGATGTTCACGGGTGCGACGCCGGCCTGAACCTCACCCGGGCCACCCTGGACGCGTCCCTGAAGTATCCGTGGGCACGGCGGCCCGACACACCGAAGTTCGGTGTCTACGCCGACGATCTGCCGATCTTCGACTGGGTCCGGGACGGTGCGCCGGTGGGCCGGCGCTGCATGGAAGCCCAGATCATGGACTGGGCCGACGACGTGGCCTACAGCGTCCACGACCTGGAGGACGGGGTGGTCGCGGGTCTGATCGACCTGGGCCGGCTGGAGGATCCGGGGCAGCGGGCCGACCTGGTCGCCTCGACCGCACCGCGCTACCCGGCGGCGCCGGCGGTGGCGGTGGGCGAGGCGCTGGACCGGCTACGTCGACAGCCCTGGTGGGTGACCGGGCCGGTCAGTACGCCGAGCGCGCTGCGTGCGGTGCGGACGATGACCAGCGAGCTGATCGCGCGCCTGTGCGTCGCGGCGGTCCGCGCCACCCGGGAGGTGTACGGCGACCTGCCGCTGTGCCGCTACCACTCCGATCTGGTCGTCCCCGCGCAGACCGTCGCCGAGTGCGCGCTGCTCAAGGGGGTGACCGCTTACTTCGTCATGGACCGCCGGGACGCGCGTGACCGCCAACGGCGCCAGCGGGAGGTCGTCGCGGAGCTGCTCGCATTGCTGGTTGTGCGCGCGCCGGACGCGCTCGACCCGCTGCTGCGTCCGGCCTGGGCCGCCGCGCCCGACGACGCGGCGAGGCTACGGGTCGTCGTCGATCAGATCGCTCGTCTCACCGATGCGAGCGCCGGCCGCCGCCACGCACAGCTGACCGGTCGGCGCTGGCCGGCGGTCCTGTGATGGG
>NZ_CAAAFT010000149.1:5018-5741 GCF_900634765.1 Candidatus Protofrankia californiensis
AGGGGGTGGCCGCCTCCTTCGTCATGGACCGCCGGGACGCGCACGAGCGCCAACGGCGCCAGCGGGAGGTCATCGCGGAGCTTGTCGCGCTGCTGCTCGCGCGCGCGCCGGAGGCGCTCGACCCGCTGCTGCGGCCGGCCTGGGCCGCCGCCCGTGACGACGCGGCGAGGCTACGGGTGGTCGTCGACCAGATCGCCCGGCTCACCGACGCCAGCGCGGGCCGTCGCCACGCACAACTGACCGGCCGGCGCTGGCCGGCGGTTCTGTGACGGCGTCCCCGCCCTGGAAGCAGTGCTCTCACGGACTGTCTCCCGCGGACTGTTTCGTGTGGACGGCCCGTGTGGACGGCCCCGCCCCGGCGGTGGCCGCCCGGCCCGTGGATCGCGTGGCCGGTCACGCTCCGCGCGGACGGCTCCGGGACCGGCTGTGACCCCCTGCCGCCGGCCGCGTGACGGTGCCGCGGTGCCCGGCGGCACCGGGCGCCGACCGGCGCGTCGCCGACCCGTTGGGAGTGTCCGGGACACGGCGTGTCACATGCTGCGGTCGTAAGATCGGCACTGCGGTGCAGATGACAAGTAACATCGAGGAAGAATGCGGGTCTGCGGGGGCCCGGACAGTCTTCCGGAGGGCTGCCTTCCGGAGGGCTGACAGCCGGTGGTGACACCCGGTGGTGACACGAGGTGCGCGCCGGACGGCCTCCGTGACACCAGCCCGCTGGCGCTC
>NZ_CAAAFT010000150.1:0-3695 GCF_900634765.1 Candidatus Protofrankia californiensis
GGATACGGGCGCGTGCGCACGGCCCCATCCGGCGGCGGGTCGACCCGGACGGCCAGGTGCACACCGGCATCGTCCTGCGGCCCCGAGCCCAGTGGCCAGTGGTGATCCACAATCATCATCCCGGCTACCTCACCTGGCAGGACTTCGAAGACAACCAGGCGACGCTGGAGGCGAACTGCACCCACCGCGGGGCCCGGCCGCCACGGGAAGGACTGGCCCTCTGCCAAGGGATCATCCTGTGCGGGTCGTGCGGCCGGCCGATGACCACCCGCTACCACCGTGGCGGCCGGGCCGCCTATGAATGCTCCGCCTCCCGCGCGGACCAGCAGGCCATCCCCACCTGCCGGTCGATCGCGGCCCACACCGTCGACGACGCGGTCACCTGGCGGCTGCTGGCCGCGCTGTCACCCGAACAGATCAGCCTTGCGCTGGCCGCCGCCGGCGAGGTCACCGGCCGGCACGCCCGCGCCCACCGGGCCGCCGAACTCGCCGTGGAACGCGCCCGCTACAACGCCGACCGCGCCGAGCGGGCCTTCCACCGGGTCGAACCGGAAAACCGGCTGGTCGCCTCCACCCTGGAGGCCCACTGGGAGACTCGACTCGCCGCCGTCGCCGAGGCTGAAACCGCCCTGGACACGGTCCGCCAGACCCGGCCGCCACTGCCCGAACCCGACGCCCTGCAGGCGCTGGCCGCCGACCTGCCCGGACTGTGGAATGCCCCCGACACCCACGACCGGGACCGCAAACGCCTCCTGCGGACACTGATCGCGGATGTCACCGTGCTACCCGAGACCGACCGCCACCGGGCCCGGATCAGGATCCGCTGGGGCGCTGTCAACTTGGCCTGATAGCCTGAAAATGATCTTCTGGTTGTTCGTCGGGAGGGACTGCTCGTGGAAGCCGGAATGCCGTCGTACAAGGGCTACCGGTACCCGGCAGAGATCATCAGCCACTGCGTGTGGCTGTACCACCACTTCCCGCTGAGCTTCCGCGAGGTCGAAGAGCTCATGCTCGCCCACGGGGTGATCGTCTCCCATGAGACGGTCCGCCAGTGGTGTGCGACGTTCGGGCCCGCCTACGCCCGCGAGCTGCGCCGCCGCAAGCCCCAGGCCGGCGACACGTGACACCTGGACGAGATCTTCGCGAAGATCAACGGTAGGTGGAAGTACCTGTGGCGGGCGGTCAACCAGGACGGCAACGTCCTGGACATCCTGGTCCAGTCTCGACGTGACGCGAAGGCGGCCACGCGGTTCTTCCGAAACTGCTCAAGCGCCAGTGCCGCACACCGAGGGTACTGGTCACCGACCAGCTGCGCAGCTACGGTGCCGCCCACCGGGAGATCATGCGCTCGGTGAAGCACCGCTGCTCGAAGTACCTGAACAACCGGGCGGAGAACTCCCACCAGCCCACCCGCCAGCGCGAACATGCCAGGAAAGGCTTCCGTTCACCCGGAGCCGCGCAGACGTTCCTGTCAGTGTTCAGTGCGATCTCGCCGCACTTCCGGCCCGGGCGTCACCGCCTCACCGCTGCCGGGTACCGCGCCGAGATGACCCGCCCGCTTCAGGACCTGGAAGGAGATCACCGGTGTACCCGCGGCAGCCTGATCACAGCGCCGACACACGGTCCTACCCGGCCTCGACACGTCCCAACACAGCCTGACCCCAACCAAGTTGACAGCGCCCTCAGTGGCCTTTGACAGCGGACCGCCAGCACGATCACCTCGGGCGGAAACCGGAACCCGGTGAACTCCGAGACGGGAACCGGTGGACGGGTGGGACGTCGACGCATCTGTCCACCTTTCCCGATCAAGGACCCGGCGAACGCAACAGACCCAATTCGAGTCCCGCCGCACGTCGGTCACGCGAGTAGCAGCAGAGCGGATAGGGCTGCGAAACCGATGGCGACCCGCTCGAAGGTGCGCTGGTCTATCTGATGGATGACCAGAGCCCCTATGACGCCACCTGCGAGCATGGCGGGAACGAGAAGAAGGTCGAGGAGGACCGCTGGCGCCCGCAGGAGCCCGAGGCCAGTGCTGATCGGCAACTTCCCGAGGTTGAGCACAACGAAGAACCAGGTGGTAGTGCCGAGCATTCGTTGGGGTGAAAGTCCGCGGCTGATCAGGTATGAGGTCATGACGGGGCCGCCTGTGTTAGCTGTCATTGTTGTGAACCCGGCGAGGCACCCCGAGAGGACAGCGATGAGGCTGTGGTGCGACGATGACGAGCGTGGTTGAAGCGCGCTCAGGCCACCAGGCATGGGAACGTTCTTGCCACGTAAGAGGTAGGGCACGACTACGACGAGCAGTACCAGTATCGCTAGCGTGAGCCTCATCGTGGTGTCGTCGACCACGGCAAGAAAGCCTGCACCTAGCAGCACGCCTGGGATCACACCGGGGAAGAGTCTGGCGAGCAGCGCCCAGTCCGCGTGGCTGCGGTAGTAGCAGAGCGCAACGACGTCGCCGCAGATTAGCAGTGGCAAGAGTGTTGCGGTCGACTCCTTTGCAGGCAGCGCGAGAGCAAAGAGGACGACAGCTAAGGACGCGGCCCCGCTTATTGCGGTCTTGGCAAAGCCGACCATGGTCGCGGAGATGAGGAGGAGGGTCCACGCGGACCAGGTCAGGTCAGTAATTGTGCTCAACGTCAGGGCCTCGCTGTGATTGATCGGGGTTCCGCCGCCACCAGCGCCGACCGCTTGCCACTCGAAGATGATCGACGGATTGGCACAGGGGTTCACGTCTTGTGTTTGCCCACTCGGCCCCACGACTGGGGCGCTGCCACGGTGTCCCTCTGCCATCGTCTGTCGAACGACGGCCGGGGCTTGGGCCTGTCCGTCATCGCGGCGGGGATCAAAGGCTACACGGCGGTGAATCCAGCATCAGCGACCAGAACGTGTTCTGTCACCGCGCTGGCGTCATCTGAGGCTAGAAAGGTCACGACCTTGGCGATCTCCTCCGGTTGAATGAATCGATGCTGCGGGATGTGGTCAAGCCATCTAGCGACCATCTCCGGGTTCGCCGCAGCCAAAGTCCTCAAGGCGTCTGTCTCGTGTAGCCAGGAGCGACTGCATTGACCCGGATGTTGAACGGCGCCCATTCGGCAGCTAGGATCCGGGTCATGTGAGCTACGCCCGCCTTCGCGACGTCGTAGCCCAGATGCTTCTCAGGCTGGACAGCGCGGTAACCACAAATTGATGACAAGTTGACGATGACCCCGCCTCCGGCGGCCCGGAAGTGCCGTCCTGCTTCTCTGGCACCGAAGAACATGCCGTCCAAGTCAACCCGCAATGCTTCGCGCCAGTCGGAGTCTGTCATTTCAACCGTTGGTCGATTGCTGGAACAGCCTGCATTGTTGATGTAAATGCGCATTCCACCGAAGTGGTCGACGGTGTGGAACACCAGCTCGCGTACGGTTGTACTGTCGGCGACGTCGACTGACATCGCATGAGCACGACCGCCGAGCCGCGTCGCTGTCTCCTCCGCTGCGGTGTCGTCGAGATCGGCAATTACGACCGTCGTCCCGCGCGAAACGAATTGTGCGGCGATGTGTTCTCCGATACCGCGAGCACCGCCGGTGATTATCGCGATTTTTCCGTCGAGTCCTTCGCTCATTCGGTGTCCTCCTGTAGACCGGAAAATGCAGACGTTGATCTGTATCGCAAGCTTTTTCCCGGGCAAGGTTGTGGCGCGCGGATCGCGA
>NZ_CAAAFT010000151.1:0-2892 GCF_900634765.1 Candidatus Protofrankia californiensis
GACGCGGTGGAGGTGTGCAAGCAGCGGTGCTGGCGGCACCCCTGGGTGGTCGATCTCGATATCCAAGGGTTCTTCGACAACGTTCCGCACGCGCAGATCATCGCCGCAGTGGAGAAGCACGCGAATCTGACATGGGTTGTGCTGTACGTGAAACGGTGGCTCGTCGCGCCGGTTCAGCATCCGGACGGCAGCCGTGTCACTCCCATCAAGGGAACTCCACAGGGCTCGGCGATTTCACCGTTGTTGTCGAATCTCTTCCTGCACTACGCTTTGGACTACTGGCTTGCCAGGAGATTTCCAGTGGTGCGGTTCGAGAGGTACTGCGACGACATCATCCTACACTGTTACAGTCAGCGGCAGGCGAAGTACATTCGCGACGTCGTTGAGAAACGGTTGCTGGAGTTCTGGTTGCGCTGTCACCCGGACAAGACTCGGATCGTCTACTGCAAGCAGGACGGACGCGACGAAGAGCACCCGGTAACGAGCTTCACGTTCCTGGGTTTCGACTTTCATCGTGCGCCCATCCGGCGACGTGATGGCGTGCTGATGTGCGGGTTCGTCCCGTTGGTCGGCAGGGCGGCGCTGAAGTCGATGGCACGGGTCATCCGGCAATGGAAGCTGGGTCGCAGGACCAGTCTGGGTTTTCGGGGACTCGCCGCGATGGTCAATCCCATCGTGGCGGGGTGGATCGGCTACTACGGGCGCTTCTACAAGTCCAGGCTGATGCACTTCCTAAGTCAGCGGATCAACCCTTTCCTCGTGAAGTGGGCGATGCGGAAATACAAACGATTGCGCCGCGCCAAAGGGAGAGCTCGTCGGAAATTGGCCGAGATAGCGTCGGCGTTCCCGGCGATGTTTGCTCACTGGAAGCATGGCGCGATGCCTACTGGTTCGACGGTGGGAGCCCGGTGACGGGAGACTGTGCGCCGTCTAACTCGGCGCCAGATCGCCCCCGCAGGGGGCAGAGGTTCGGGAGGAGGTGACCTCTGGGCCA
This sequence comes from Candidatus Protofrankia californiensis, assembly GCF_900634765.1. Classification (NCBI taxonomy): domain Bacteria; kingdom Bacillati; phylum Actinomycetota; class Actinomycetes; order Frankiales; family Frankiaceae; genus Protofrankia; species Candidatus Protofrankia californiensis. The sequence goes on from NZ_CAAAFT010000151.1 coordinate 995, forward strand.
CCCGTCTTACCTGAACGGGAAACCGGGAGGGGACAAGAGCATGACGGGAAAGCGCGGGGTGCCGTGAAGGCGCCGAAGGCACGGCCGTGCAAGGCCCGCGTGATACGGCGAAGGCCAGACTGCTTGAAGCCCAGTCTCCAGCGGTGCAAACGTTCACACCTCCCGACACGGCGTCTGTTGTCGGGGCCGTCGGCATAGGAGCGATTCCGACTTTCGTCGCTCTGAACCCTTCCGGCCGGCGGGCGACGGGCAGCGAGCTCGTTCAAGGGGACGGACCGGGACGCCTACGTCACGCTCGCTACGTCTGGCGCAAGAGGAATTCGGGATGGCCTACGGGGCGCGAGCCCTATGGTCACGGAGGGTCCGTAGTAGTCGCAGGAGTCACGCCCCGCCGAGGAGGACGGGAGAGCCGTCTACATGGGCGAAGGGACCCAGGTGCTTAGATCGACAAGAACGGTGAGGTACGCGAGATACGAGACGCCGCAACCGTACTGGAGATCATTCGTGAACGCGGCAGGAGAGGACTGCCGTTGGAACGGGTCTACCGGTGCTTGTTCAACCCGGACCTGTTCCTGCTTGCCTATGGGAAGCTCTACCGTAACAAGGGGGCGTTGACCGCCGGAGCCACCAGCGAGACCGTGGATGGCATGAACCTCGGCAAGATCGAGGCCATCATCGAGACGCTCCGGCAGGAGCGTTACCGATGGGCCCCGGTACGGCGCACTTACATCGAGAAGAAGAATTCGGTGAAAAAGCGACCGCTGGGGCTGCCGACCTGGTCGGACAAGCTGCTGCAAGAGGTACTGCGCCTGATCTTGGAGGCGTACTACGAGCCGCAGTTCTCCGACCGCTCCCACGGGTTCCGCCCGGGCCGCGGCTGTCACACCGCCTTGCAGGAGATCTATCACCAATGGCACGGGACGGTGTGGTTCATCGAGGGCGACGTCACCGACTGTTTCGGGTCCTTGGACCATTCGATCATGAGATCGATTCTGGCCGAGAAGATCCACGACGGTCGGTTCCTGCGTCTGATCGACGGGCTGCTCCAGGCCGGATACCTGGAGGACTGGCGCTACCACGCGACGTTGAGCGGCTGCCCGCAAGGCGGCGTGGTTTCACCCGTTCTGTCCAATATCTACCTGGATCGGCTGGACAGGTTTATCGAACAGACTCTCTTGCCTGCCCATAACCGGGGAGCGCGACGCACGCCCTATCGGCCTTATATGCGGTTGTGGCAACGCGCCTTCAGGCTGGAAGAGGCGGAAGACCGGGAGGCGGGTCTGGCGCTGCGCAAGCAGATGAAGACCATGCCCTCCCGCGACCCCGACGATCCCACCTACCGGCGGCTGCGCTACTGCCGTTACGCCGATGACTGGCTGCTGGGCTTCACCGGCCCCCGGCAGGAAGCTGAGGAGATCAAGACCGAGATCGGTCGGTTCCTGCGTGAGGAACTCGCGTTGGAGCTGTCCCCGACCAAGACCTTGATCACATATGGGCGGACGCAGGCCGCCCGGTTCCTCGGCTATGAGATTGTGGTGTTACACGCCGACCACAAGCGCGATCAGCGCGGTCACCGCAGCATCAACGCGGCGATCGGGCTGAAAGTGCCGGTCGACGTCATCCATGCCAAGTGCGCGCCCTACCTGCACCACGGCAGGCCGATCCAGCGAACCGAACGCACCGTCAATACTGACTTCAGTATCGTCGCGCAGTTCCAAGCCGAGTTTCGGGGTGTCGCGGAGTACTACCGGCTGGCGTTCAACCGCCATCGGCTCGGCTACCTGAAGTTCGTCATGGAACGGTCGCTGACCAAGACCCTGGCCCGCAAGTACCGGATCACGGTCCCGAAGGTCTACCGCCGTTACCGAGCCGTACTTGATACCGAGCACGGTCCACGT
>NZ_CAAAFT010000152.1:0-3261 GCF_900634765.1 Candidatus Protofrankia californiensis
AGCGGCGAGAGCACCTACGCCGACCAGCTGATCCGCGCGCTGCGCCCGGGGATGATCCTGCTGGCCGACCGGGGCTTCGCCGCCGGCTGGCTGCTGACCAAGGCCGCGGCGACGGGCGCGGACCTGCTGGTGCGGGTCACCAACAACCGGCTGCTGCCCGTACTGGAGCGCTACCCGGACGGGTCGTGGCGCTCGAAGGTCGGCACGCTCCCGGTACGGGTCGTGCGCTGCCAGATCACGATCGCCACGGCCGCCGGGCGGAAGACCGGCTACTACACGCTCGTGACGACCGTGCTCGACCCGACGATCCCGGCCTCCGACCTCGTCCGGCTCTACCACGACCGCTGGCTGATCGAGACCGCGTTCCTCGAGCTCAAGGACACGATCCTCGACGGCAGGGTCCTGCGCGCGCGGACCCCGGACGGGGTCGCCCAGGAAATCTACGCGATCCTGGTCGTCTACCAGACGCTACGCACCGCGATCGTCGACGCCGCGCTCACCACGCCCGGGACCGACCCAGGCCGCGGCAGCTTCACCGTCGCACTGGACAAGGCCCGCGGCCAGCTGACCCTGGCCGCGGGCGTCCTGGACAACCCCGACGACCTGGCCGGAAAGATCGGCCAGGCCGTCCTCGCCGCCCTCCTGCCCGACCGGGGCCTGCGCGTGAGTCCCCGGGTGGTCAAGCGGCGGCATAACCGAACGCCCTTGGGCCTAACCAGGTAGACAGGACCGGGAGGCGGGCCTGGACGTCCCCGCCGTCGCGATACCAGTCCAGCAGCGCCGCGACCCTCAGGTCGTGCAGCCGCGGGGCCCGCTGCCCGGGCGGGGCCTTGATGCCCGCCGCCGTGACGAGCCCAGCGAACGTCTTGGGGGTGTTGCGGTTGTCCAGCGGTCTGCCGAGGCTGTTGACGAGGAACGTGCCCGCCTCCGCCTCGGGGAACGCCTCATCGCGGGCCCGCTCATAGGCGCGCAGGGCGGCGGCCGCGGTCCGGTGGAGGAACACCACGCGGGACTTGCCGAACTTGGAGTCCTCGATCGTAATCGTCTCGGCGTTCAGGTCGACGTCGTCGCGGTCGAGGCGGCATGCCTCGCCTTGGCGCATGCCGGTCACGGCCAGCAGGCCGATGAGCGTCCGCCAGGTCACCGCCCGGAACGCGGGCTGGAGCGTTCTGGCCGCGCTCATCAGGGCGGTGACCTCCTGTGGGGAGTAGAGGTAGGGCGGTATCCGCCACTGGCGGCGGTCCAGCACGTCCTCGGGCGGGACCTCGGTGGCCGGGTCCAGCGGCTGCATGTGGCGGGCGAAGATCCGCACCACGTCGAGGCGGCGGGCCTGGTAGGCCTCGTGGTCGCTGGCGGTCGATGTCGCCCACTCCACCGCCAGATCCGTGGTCACCGTGCCGGCATCGCGGTCTTCGCAGAACCGGATGAAGCTCATCAGCCTCGGCCCGTGGCTCTCCAGCCTGAACCCCAGGGCCCTGCGCATGGCCAGGTAATCCTCAGCCCTGGCCCTCAGCCCGCTCACTGCCCGGCCCCCGGCCACTGGCGGGCCAGCGGGCGCAGCGCGTTCTGGTCGACCTTGGCATAAATCGAGGTGGACAGCTGGCTGCGGTGCCGCAGTACCTGCCCAACCTCAGGCAGCGAGGCCCCGGCCCGCAGCATCTCGGTCGCCAGCGCGTGCCGGAACCGGTGGGTGCCCCGCCGGTCCAGCCCGGACCGCTCGCAGGCCCTGCCCATGACGGCCCGGACCGACTCCGGCGTCAGCGGCCGGTAGGGCCGCCGGACCGTCACGAACGCCGACCGCGACTCGCACTTCGGCCGCCCGTGCTCCAGCCAGGCGGCGAGTGCCTCCCCTGCCAGGGCCGGCAGCGGGAGCCGCTCGGTCCGGCTGCCCTTGCCGGTGATAGCGATCTCACCGGCCCGCCAGTCGATGTCGCCGAGCTGCAGCCCGGCGGCCTCGGCACCCCGCAGGCCGAGCCGGGCCAAGCAGCGACAGGACCGCATAGTCCCGCACGCCCGCCGCCGTGTCCCGGCCGCAGCCGGCCAGCAGCCGCTCGACCTCCGCAGCCTTCAGGCCGCGGGGCAGCGACGACATCCGCCACGACGCGACTGCGGGAACTGCCCCCGCCAGCGGGACCGCCGTCCGCCCGGTCGCGTGCGCGAACCGCAGGAACGCGCGCAGCGACGTCACCATCGCCTTCGCCGACCACGTGTTGCGGTCCTGCGTCCAGTCCACCATGAACGCGGTCACCTTGCCCGCGTCCAGGCCGCTGACCGCGCCCGCCCCGCCGATCCCGGCCAGGAACGCCTTCGACTGCTTGGAATAGCAGCGCACCGACACCGGCGACAGACCCCGCTCCCGGTCCAGCCAGCCGCCGAACTCCTCCAGCAGCGCCACGTCCGGCTGCACGCAGCCCGGACCCGCACCCATCTTCATGATCATCTCCTCGTCTGGAGGAACACTGACCACTCCAGACAGGCAGACCACCGCCCAACCCCGCAGGATTATGCCGAGATCAGGAAGCCGCTCACCGCCCTGACCAGGGAAACCAGGGCCAGGGTCGGCATAACCCGGACCTCGGCATAAGCCGACGACTGACTGCTGGGCTTCACCGGCCCCCGGCAGGAAGCAGAGGAGATCAAGGCCGAGATAGGGCGGTTCCTGCGTGAGGAACTCGCGTTGGAGCTGTCCCCGACCAAGACCATGATCACACACGGGCGGACGCAGGCCGCCCGGTTCCTCGGCTACGAGATTGTGGTGTTACACGCCGACCACAAGCACGATCAGCATGGTCACCGCAGTATCAACGCGGCGATCGGGCTGAAAGTGCCGGTCGATGTCATCCGCGCCAAGTGCGCGCCCTACCTACACCACGGCAGACCGATCCGGCGAACCGAACGTACCGTCAATACTGACTTCAGTATCGTCGCGCAGTTCCAAGCCGAGTTCCAGGGTGTCGGGGAGTACTACCGGCTGGCATTCAACCGTCATCGGCTCGGCTACCTGAAGTACGTCATGGAACGGTCGCTGACCAAGACCCTGGCCCGCAAGTACCGGATCACGGTCCCGAAGGTCTACCGCCGTTACCGAGCCGTACTCGACACCGAGCACGGTCCACGTCGTGGCCTTCAGGTCACCGTGCACCGTGATGGCGGACGGCTGCCGCTGGTCGCGCAATGGGGCGGCATCAGTCTGGCCCGGGACACCACGCCACGGCCCCTCAACGACAATCCGCCACGCATCTGGAACGGACACCGGTCAGA
>NZ_CAAAFT010000153.1:0-9787 GCF_900634765.1 Candidatus Protofrankia californiensis
CCCCCAGCCCCCCGTGCTGCGCCACGGCATCCCCGGGACCCACCTGTGATCGCCTGGCTGGGTGCAGGGCTGGCCGCCGGGACGCTGCTGATCCCGCTGCTGGCCGCCGCCGCCCTGACCGGCCTCCTCAGCACCGGCGGCGGGGGAATGACCGCCTCTGCCGATCTTCCCGCCGGCTACGCCGCGCTCTACACCGCCGCTGCCGCGACCTGCCCGGGATTACCCGCCCCGGTGCTCGCCGCGGTCGGCAAGATCGAAAGCGATCATGGTCGTGACAGCCGGACCTCCGACGCCGGAGCCGAAGGCCCGATGCAGTTCCTCCCGGCGACCTTCGCCGCCTACGCCGTGGACGCCGACGGCGGCGGTGCCCGCATCGACGACCCCGCCGACGCCGTCTACACCGCCGCAGCCTACCTGTGCGCGTCCGGGGCGGCGAACGGCGCGGACATTCCCGGTGCGCTCTATCAGTACAATCACGACACCGCCTACGTCGCCCGCGTCCTCACGATTGCCGCGAGCTACTCTGAACCGACGCCGAACAGTTCAGTAGCGTGCCCTACCCTTCAGTCAACAGTTCAGTACGGAACCGATGATTTCAGTAGCGCCCCGCTGGCGGCGGTCGCGTTCGCCTGCGCGCAGGTCGGCGAGCCGTACGTGTGGGGCGGCAACGGCGACCCCGGGTTCGACTGCTCCGGGCTGACCCACGCCGCCTACGCCGCGGTAGGCGTCCTGATCCCGCGCACCGCGCAAACCCAGTACGACGCCGGGCCGCTGCTCCCCGCCGGGGCACCGCTGCAACCGGGTGACCTGGTGTTCTTCGGTACGCCGCAGAACATCCACCACGTCGGGATCTCGCTCGGGGGGACGGTCATGGTCGACGCACCGGATTTCGGAAGATCGGTTATGGTTCGTGACTTCCGTGGTTTCTCCGACTATGCGGGCGCGCGCAGGCTGTCGCGCGTCAGAATTTTTGGCACAGGGGTTTGTTGGCCCTGAGCCCAAGGAGATCAGTGATGAGTCGTCCCCCGGTGTTCCCTGCCGAGAACAAGATCCGGATCGTGTTGTCGGTGCTGGCCGGTGAGGTGACGATCGCGGAGGCCGCCCGGCGGAACAAGGTGTCTCCAGACATCGGTCGGGAAGTGGAAGCAGCAGTTCCTCGAGGCCGGCCGTGCCGGGCTGGCGGCTGGTGGCTCGTCGCGTCCGTCGAGCCGGGAGGAAGTGCTCGCCGCTGAGGTCGAGGAGCTGGAAGACCGCGCTCGGTGAGGCGTATGTCGAGCTGCGGGTGTGGAAGAAGTCGGCGGAGGGCCGGCTGGCCCCTACGAGGACCTCGAGGTGATCCGTGAAGACGCGGCGATGCCGACGTCGAGGTTCTGCGAGCTGATCGGCATCCCGCGCCGGACCTACGCCCGCTGGCGGGCCACCGCTCGGGCCGGCGGGCCGGCTGGGAAGGGCCCGTGGCCGGCGCCGGTCGTCGACACCGTCGAGCCGGTCGCGGCGAAGTACGCCGCCGACTGGCTGGCCTGGGGACATCGGAAGATCCACGCGCTGATGGCCGTCGACGGGCACACCGCCTCCGCCTCGTCGGTCGAGCGGGCGTTACGCCGCCGGGGGCTGCTCCAACCGGTCGACTACCAGGGCGAACGCCGCGAGCTGGCCAGGGCCCGTAAGGCCGCGTTCGCCCAGGCGCCCACCGGCCCCTGCCAGGTCTGGCAGCTGGACTTCTCCGAGTACGAGACCACCAGCGGGGGGACCTGGCGGCTGGCCGGGGTGTGCGACTACTTCTCGAAGTACGAGTTCGGCTGGCACATCGGCCCGACCTGTACCGGCACCGACGCCGTCGCCGCCGTGCGGCTGGCTCTCGCCGAGACCGAACGGCTCGCCGGCGGCCCGCTCGTCGAGCGGCTGACCGACCCGGACACCGGCGAGATCCACAAGATCAAGCTGGTGACCGACAACGGGGCGGCGTTCAAGGGCGCGACCTTCGCCCGGTTCGTCGCGTCACGTCCCGAGCTGGTCCATATCCGGACCCGGCGCCGCAGCCCCGGCCAGAACGGTGTCCGCGAGCGCGCGTTCGGCTCGCTGAAGTACGAACATCTCTACCGGCAGGAGATCGACACCCTCGACGACCTGGCGCGTGAGGCGAACGCCTACCGGGAGATCTTCCACCACGTCCGGCCGCACGAGTCCCTCGGCCAGCGCCGGCCGATCGAGGTCCACAACAATCCCGCTCTTCAACCCCCAACCAAGATCGAGAACGCCCAACCTTCAGGTCAAGATTTCTGAGCCAAGATCTTGACGCGGGACACTGCGACCTGACGTGCATGTCCGGGTGTGGCCCTGCTCTGGGGGCTTTCAGTGCGGTCGGCTGGTGGTGCGGCGGCGCAGCACCCAGGCCAGGGTCCCGGCGATCGCGACCGCGGCAACGGCGACCACGATCCAGACAGCGACTGGGGTTCCGTCGTCGTCGCGGTCGGCGGCCGGGCTTGCCGGCGGCGGGGCGGTGGTGGGGGTGACGGCCGGCGTTGTCGCAGCCGGCTGCTGCGCCGCCGTCGGCGGGCTGGTGGGTGCCGGGGCGAGGGTGAGAACCGGTGCCGGGTGGTCGGGTTCGGCCCCTCCCGGGGTGGGCACGTCGATCCAGCGGTCGACGCGGCCGTCGCTGTAGGACTGCAGGGTCTTGAGCACCAACGTCGTCTCGCCAGGCAGTTTCGCGATCTTCACCTGGTATTCGGCGTCGCTGCCGGTGGGGAGTGCGGGTCCGGCGACGGTGTAGCCGTCCGCGGTGGGGGTGAGTGCCCAGCCGGGCGGGCCGGAGACGTAGCTGACCGACGACGGAGTGATCCCGGCGGGCAGGAGCACCTGCAGCGAGGTGATCCCGGCGGTCGTGGACTCGGCTTCGGCGGTGAAGGTCAAGACGGCGTCAGAGGCGCCGGCCTGGGCGGGCTGCGCGGACACTTCGGTGTGCGCGGCGGCAGGCCCGGCGACGATGACCAGAGCGGCTGTGGTCGCGGCGGCGAGGCCGGCGAGTCGGTACCACGGGTTCCTGGGCGGCACTGCGTGCTCCTTCGAGGCGTTGTGACTGTCCGGGTCTGGCGCCCGGTCGTCGTACGGCGACGCCGAGCGTTGCGGCGGGCGGTGTCCTACGGCGACCGGCAGGCCGCAGTAGGACACCGCACAGGGGGTCAGGTCAGGCTGGCGGGCGTGCAGCCCGGCGGGTGCGCCGGACCGCGCCGACGGCGACGTCGACGGCGAGGAAGGCCAGCAGCATCACCCCGAGGACGGGCAGCGCCCAGCCGACCGCGGCGGTCAGCACCACCGTGACCGCCAGGCCGGGCCTGGGTAGTTTCCGCCAGGCACCGCGGGCCGGCGGTGGGCCGACCAGTGCCTGCCGGTCGGGGCGGGTCGGCCGGCGTTGCCACCACATGCGGTAGCCCCAGACGATCACGCAGAGCAAGCCGAGCATCAGGGATGCGAGCAGGATCTGGTTCGCCAGGCCGAACAGCTCGCCCATGTGCGCGGTGATCCCGAGCTTCGTCAGCTTGGCCAGCAGCGGGTAGTCCGCCCAGCGCAGCTCGCGGACCACCTGCCCGCTTTCGGGGTGGACGCCGGCCTGGTCGAGCCGCACCGGCCACTGGTTGTCGGTCTGCGCCACCGTCCACGCGGTACCGGCGTCTGCCGGTGGGCTGATCTCGACCGGCCCGTCCAGGCCGGCGTCACGGGCCACCGCGAGGACGGCGTCGACCTGGCCGGCTATCAGCGCGTCACCGGAAGCGGACGGCTCGCCGACTGACTGCCCGTGGTGGCCGCCGCCCGCCGACGCCGGCTGCGGCTGGTCGGGCAGAGTGGTGTCCAACTCGGGAGTGCGGCTGCCGGTGGCGTCCAGCACGGCGGAGAAATTCTCCCCGGCGTAGTGGGACCAGGTCAGCCCGGTCGCGGACAGGAACAGCAGCCCAACGACCAGCCACACTCCGACGCTGCCGTGCCAGGCCATGGTGCGCCGCCGCCCGCGGGCGGCCAGGTCGGGCAGCAGCACCCGACGCACCCGCCGGTCCCGGCGGCGCCTGGCCACCCACAGCACCAGCCCGCCGAGCGCGACGACCCACAGCCAGCTCGCCGCCACCTCCGAATAATTCCGGCCGACCGCGCCGAGGTGCAGGTTGCGGTGCAGGTCGTCCAGCCACGTCGTCAGCGGGGTGCTGCCCCACCAGGTGGTCAGCGCCCCCCGGACCTGGCCGGTGTAGGGGTCGACGTAGACGGTGCGCTGCTTCTCACCCAGTTCAGGGACGTCAAGGACGACCCGGGTGGTCCGGTCCGCGCCGTCGCCGGTCAGCACGGCGCTGACGGTGCCTTCCGGGTGGGCGGCGCGGGCGGCGGTGACCTGCTCGGCCAGCGGACGCGGGCTGGCACCGGCCTGGTCGACGTGGAGCTCGTCGGCGTAGACCAGCCGGTCGAGCTGCGGGGTGAAGGTGTAGGCCAGTCCGGTCAGTGCGGCCACCACCAGGAACGGCGCGACCAGCACTCCGGCGTAGAAGTGCAGCCGGATCAGCAGCTGCCGCCACCCGGTCGAGGTAAGTGGAAACGTCCCCGCCGCGCTCGGGTCGACACGGGGTGTGTCGGGATCGGGGGCACCGGCCGGACCCGGTGCGGCGGCGGGCTCGCCTGGGGGCAGCCCAGGATGGTCAACAGTAGTCACAGGGGTCTCCGAACAGCGGTCAGGAGCACGGAAGGCGTCAAGATCCGCCGCGTTTACGACCCGACCACAGGCGTAGCTAGGCATCGGGTGTGGTCGGAGACATCAGCGGCGGGCGCCGTCCCGCGTGCGACGCGGGACGGGTGGCAGCAGCCCAGACCGGTGGCCGGCGGGCGGTGGCGCCTTCTACTCCGGTTCCGGTCAGGCCGGGCTGGCGACCGGAGGACCCCTGCGGACGACGACATGGACCAGCCCGACCAGGCCGTGCAGCCGCGGGCGGGACCGGACCGGCGGCGCCGGGCGGCGCGGCGCCGGGCAGACGGAGCCGGACCGGCGCCGACGCAGCCGCCCGGCGGCGCGGCGCGCCACCGACGCGGCCCCACGGGCCGCCCGCCACACCAACCGCTCCCCAGCGGCCAGCCACCAGGCCAGCACCAGTGCGGCGCACAGGTGCGCCAGCACCATCCCGGGACCGCCAGGCAGCAGCTCCACCCCGGTTCCGGCGTGCGCCCCGTGGTGGCTGCCGTGGCCCGCGGCCGACCCGACGCCAGGAGCGGTGACCGCGAACGCGACGTGCAGCCCGACCTGCACCCACAGCACCAGCCCGGTCAGCCGCCGCGCCGACATCCGCCGGCCGGCCGCACCCCAGCACACCCGGGCGGCCAGCCCGGCCCCGCCGCCGACGACCGGCACCGACGGCAACTCGCCGCAGGCCACCACGTGCGCGGCAACCACCAGCCCGACAGCCATCGCGGCGACCGTCAGCGCGCGCACGCCACGCCCGACCGGTGTCGCCGCCCAGATCACAACCCCCAAACCCTAGCTGAACCCGCCGGCGGGGTCAGAGCACCAGGAAGAGCTGCCGGACGGCGCCGGGAGCCTGTCCGTCCTCCCCGGCCTGCTCGCCACCGCCGCGACCGTCTACGCCATCCGCCACGCCCCGAAAGCCGAGACCCGCGAGCGGGCGCCGCTGCAAATCCGGGTCCGGCCGGTCCTGCACGCCGGCCTCGGCCCACTGATGGGCGCCGTCGCCGCCTTCGAGGTCAGGCAACGCCGCCGCCACGCTGCTCATCCTGCGTGCCGCCGAACTCCTGCAACCCGGCCACGGCGAGAACAGCGCCACCAGTCTCGCGCTGGGAAACCCGGCTCCCGGCACACCCAGAGATCGATAGCGAGGCATCGACTTCGCTACCAGCCCTCTCCGCGCGCCAGAAGGGGAAGCACCCGCCCGCCCCCACGTGCCCAACGTCCCTCACTCAGGAAAGGCGCTCTGACAGTCACTTCCATGATTAACCTAGAGATATCAGGCGGGCCCATGCAGTTCCTCGCCGGAACGTTCGCCGAGGTCGTCGCCCGTCACCAGCTACCGGTGGGTGGCGCGAACCCGCCGTCGCTCTACAACGCCCAGGACGCTGTCTATGCTGCGGCGTTTTACCTGTGCGATAATCATGTCGCAGCCGATCTGACCGGTGCCCTGTGGGCCTATAACCATTCAGACGCCTACGTCGCGCAGGTCGTCACCCAGGCCACCGAGTACTCTGAACCGACGTCGAACTCTTCAGTAGAGTGCCAGCTTGTTCAGTCGACAGTTCAGTCGGGTCCCGATGGTTTCAGTAGTGCGGCGCTGGCGGCGGTCACGTACGCCTGTGCGCAGATCGGTAAGCCGTACGTGTGGGGCGGCAACGGCGATCCCGGGTTCGACTGTTCGGGGTTGACTCACATGGCGTATGCCGTGGTCGGTATCCAGATTCCGAGGACAGCCCAGACGCAGTACGACGCCAGTCCGTTGCTGCCGTCCGGAACACCGTTGCAACCAGGTGACCTGGTGTTCTTCGGTACCCCCGGCAACATTCATCACGTCGGAATCTCTTTGGGGGGAACCATGATGGTCGATGCACCTGATTTCGGGAGAACGGTGACGGAACGGGATTTCAGTATCTTCCCGGACTATGCGGGTGCGTCCAGGCCGGCGCGGTAGTGGAGGTTCTGTGGTCTATCGAGGCTTGCTGCCGGTGATGAGTATGGCCGTGTCCGGCGTGCCCGCGATGATTCATCGTGGATCTGGTTTTTCGGTGGGGATGGTGCCGCTCGTCAGAGAAAGAGGGATGCGATGGTGAACGCTGGGGTTTTCCCGGCGCGGGTGCGCCGGTTGGCGGTGGTCGTTCCGCCGGCTGACGGGGAGGCGCTGGGCTCGTGGGTTGATCGGGTCGCGGCCGACTTCGGAACGTCGACGGGGAACGCGGCGCGCTGGCTGGGTTTGGAGTGCCGCCTCGGGCCAGGTGGGAGCACGATGCGCCCCCGGTTCTACGGCGTGGGGTTGACTTCGGCGAGCATCGCGGGGTTGACGGCCGCGACGGGGCTGGCGGCTGAGCGGTTCGAGGAGATGTGCCTGGCGCGGTTCGCGGACACCGCACTGGACCTGACCGGTTTGGATCTCTCCGATGATTCGTCACTCCGGCCGCTGCCGCACCGGGAATGGGCGCTGTTCCTCGGTAGCAGGGCCTGCCCGGCGTGTCTGGCGGAGTCGGGTGGGGTCTGGCCGTTGTGGTGGCGGCTCGGCGTGGCGGCGGCGTGTCCACGGCATGGCCTGCTTCTGCAGGACCGCTGCCCGGCCTGCGGTATGCCGTTGCGCCGTGGGCACCTCCGGCGCAGTGATGTGTCCCGGCGGCGGGGTGCTGACCCGCTGCAATGTGGGAACGCCGGTCCGCAGCATCCGTCGAGGTGCCAGCAACGGCTGGACGTATTGGAAAGCTGTCCGGCTACGGCTGAGTTGCTCACCGTGCAGCGTGTGGTGCTGGAGATGGCGTTCGGCGGTCCCGGGTCGATCGCGGGTGGTCCGGTCACAGGACGGGAGTGGTTTGAGAGCCTGCGGTTCGCTGCCGCGTTGCACCGCCTGTTCGCCCCGGTCGACTATGTGACGGGCTATCCGGGGATGCCGCCGCAGGCGGCCGACGCGTTCATGGCCGCGGCGGCGCACCGGGACGAGAAAGGCGCGCTGCGGATACGGAACCCGCCGAACGCTGCCCACGCGGCAGCGGACCTGCTTCTGGCCGTGCCGGTTCTGGCCGCCGCGGATCCGGGTGCCTGCACGGAACTGCTGCTGCCGTTGGCGGCAGCCGAGGCACGGTTGTTGACCGGAGCGTCGGATCGGCGTGACCGCATGTGGACGGTGGACTGCTCGGGCATTCTGCCGCGGCTATGGAAAGCGATCCGCCGTTCCCGTCATCGGATCTTCGACGCCGACGTGCGTCCGGTGCTACGAACGACAACCGCAGCCGGCTTGGAGTATCGCCATATCCCTCAGCTGATCGACGTGGCGGACTACGGGGAGCTGGTCGCCTCCTGCCTGCCAGGAGTCGCGGAGGTCGCCGGGCGGCGGCTGACCGCCGCCGCGTGCGGCCGTCTGCTCGGCGCCCGGTCCTGGGAACTGGCCGCGGGCAGGCTGGGCATGCCCGGCCATGCCGGGGTGGTGAGCAGGAACGCCGGCGCGATCCGAGGTCTGGCGGACCCGGAGGCGTTCTGGACAGCGGTCTCGGAGGTGATGGACCGGTTGGCGACCCGGGGGCCGGTCGACTACGCGGCGCGCCGCGAGGTGCTTGCCCGCCTGACGGAAATAGCCCCCGCGGTGCTGGACCGGATCGCTGTCCGCTCGGGCATGCCGACCTGCCCGGGGCAATATCGGCACGCTGCTGCCTGGGTCTGGGCGCAGGTGACCAGTGGGGACATCCGCGACGCCCCCGCCTATCCCGCCCGGCTTGCGGACGGGCGCCCGACGCGGGGCACTGCTCGCAGGCTGGACGGCGCCCACCGCCGTCGCTTCGTCGCAGCCCTGCCGCCTGCGGCCTGCGAGGAGCTGCTCCGCTACGGCGCTCGCCTGCTGGCCGGTCGAGGGGTCCCGTCATGAGCCGACACAGCACCCGAAGACTGAAGATCCGCTACGTGGAGGCGGGTGGGGTCGATCGGCTGGTCCTCGCCGAGGAAGCCGGCAACGTCGCCTTCGAGTCCTGCCGGCCGGTGCGTGTGATCCCCGCCTACCATGGGCAGCGCCACACGCCAGGCTGGTACTGGTCCGCCACCACAGGCGGGTTGCTGGCCTACGAGAGCTTCCTGGAACGCCAGTGGCTGACGCTGCTGGACTTCGACGCCGCGGTGACCGCGATCGCCACCCAGGCCCTGGAGCTGCATGGCACCGACGCCGCCGGTGACTGGCGGCACGTCCCGGACATCTTCACCCGCCGCGCGGACGGGTCGGTCTTCATCGTCGATGTGAAGAATCCTCGCCGCCGGCACGATCCGCGGGTGGTCCAGCAGGCCGAACGGACTGCCACCGCCTGCGATCGGATCGGCTGGGCCTACGAGATGGTGACTGTTCCGCCCACGCAGCGCTACGCCAACGTCGCCTGGCTGGCCGGCTACCGCCGGCCGCTGCGGGCCACCAGCAGGCTGACAGCGTCGATCACGACCCAGGCCGCAGAGCAGACCACGGTGGCGGAGTTGGCCGCCGCGACGGGCGCCCCGGAACTGGCCCGTCCGGTGATCTTCCACTTGCTCTGGCGTCAGCAGCTGGTCTGCGATCTGGACACACCGCTGTCCGAATGCACCTGGGTGCGCCTGCGATGACCGCGCCGACCAGGCTGGCGTTGGGTGACTGGGTCGCGTTCGACAACGAGACCCAGCAGATCGTGGGATTCACCGATACCGGCGTGCGGCTGCGGTCGGAGACCGGCCGCATGCAGATCATCCTGCTGGCCGCGCTGCTCGCCGCCCCCGACTTCCGCACCATCTCCGATAGCGCGGCGGCGGAGGCAGGGGAGGTGCGCACCGGGGCGGTGGACCGGGAAGCGATCCTGCTCGGCCTGCCCGCCGGCGAACGTGCCCGCGTGGAAGAACTGGAGAAACACCTGCACCAGGTCGAGACCGGTTTCCCGACTGGCACCGCGGCCGATCACAGTGAACCCGATCCCGCCTACGATCCCGCCCAGACCACGCTGACCACGCGGATCGACACCAAGGCGGCCGAGCTGGGTCTGACGAGCCGACGGCTCTGGCAACTACGCCGGGCCTGGCAGCACGACGGCCTGGTCGGCCTCGCCGACCGGC
>NZ_CAAAFT010000154.1:0-3260 GCF_900634765.1 Candidatus Protofrankia californiensis
GTCAGCCGCTTGACCAGGTCAAGCCGCGTTCGATTTGAAAGAGCCGCGAAGACCTGGGACAGTTGATCGTTGCCCTTTTCCTGCAAAGTTGTCATTTCCTATCCTCATTTTTAATTAAGTGTTGTTCTATGACAATTATCGCGTACTCTGTTCAGATGGGATGTCTCGACGGGTGGGATGTGTGGATGGTTTGGTGCGCGACAGCGCCGGCGCAAAGTGTGGCCAGGGTGTGCGAGTTGCCGGACATGGCCTGAAGTTTTCGGGCCGCGGAGTGGCTGCTCGGCGGCATTGTTCGTCCAGAGGACAGCGAAATTCCTGGTGAACGGATGCTCGTGTCGCCCACCCCGCCGTGGCCTGCTTGTCGATGTCCATTGGGCTATACTATCAACTAGTTGGTTGATAATTCAAGGGCTGATCTGTCAAACGGTTGAAGATGGGTGCGTTCGATGAGGCAGAACAACGGCGACGCCTTGATGATTGTGCACGACAGACCATCTGTTAAACTAGTTGGATGAGGATGGGTAGCGGTGTCAGGGTGTCGGGGAGCGTACCCATTCGTGGATGAACGGCTATGGTGAGCTGCACCGTTGCACCGACAAGGACAGCGAGATCTCGATTTCTATCTCTACCAGGCCGCTGCCTTCGTTACCGTTCGTGCACTCATCCGGCGGGCTCGAACGCTCTACCGCTGGGCCACCCGGTCCACCGCCCTACGCCTGAAATGACGCCTATTGCCGGTCGCTCTTACGGGATCAGCGTGCCCGCCACACCGGCGCGCGCTTCTCTGCGAACGCGCGGGTGCCTTCCTGGGCGTCCTCGCTGTGGAACACGCCGCGCTTCTCCCGGGCGTTGCGCCTCCAGTCGTCAGGGTGACCCGCAAAGTCATCGGTGCAGGTCAGGGACGGTTTTCGGGCTAAGGCCGTTGGACCGGGCCGAGATGAGGCTGGCGTTGGGTGAGACCTGGCCGATCCGGATTTGGTAACTGTCGTGCGAAGCGAGGTCGCACAGAGTGAGTGGACTCACCGTGTGAGGGATCGGAGGTGTCCGATGGTGTAGTCCCGGGCCGGTGTCCGATGGCCCGTCCCCGCTTCGACGTGCGTCGCCGGTAACGGCGGGGTGCGGAGTTCGGAGTTCAAGCCCAAGGGTTCCCGTTCCATCCGGGGACTACAGGTGAGGGGAAGACTGGTTGAGTGAACGCAAGTGAATCTCCGTTGATGCCTCGTCACGAATACCTCTCGCGATGGGTTGTTTTACGGGCAGGGCTCCGGCGTGATCGCGGTCTGACCGGTTTTGTCAGGGGAAGCCGTGGAGATC
This sequence comes from Candidatus Protofrankia californiensis, assembly GCF_900634765.1. NCBI lineage: Bacteria > Bacillati > Actinomycetota > Actinomycetes > Frankiales > Frankiaceae > Protofrankia > Candidatus Protofrankia californiensis. The sequence goes on from NZ_CAAAFT010000154.1 coordinate 1,315, forward strand.
GAGTACGGCGGTCGGGGTGGTGTGGTCGCGGCGGCCGGGTGGGATGAACCGGTAGCCAGCCCGACGCAGCCTGTTGATCACGGTGGAGCGTAGGGTCGCGATGTTGGTCGGGATGTTGCCGGTACGCAGGATCGAGGCGTCTTCCCCGAAGCTGACGTCACGGACGTAGTGGACCTTGTTCTCCACGTGCCAGTGGCGGCGGGCGTGGGCGGCGAGGTCGGCGGGGCTGGCAGTCTCGGCAGGATGGTCAGTGATCAGGTAGACGGTTTCGCGGCTGGGTCGGCGGTCTTCCCCCACGCCGCCAGCGGATGATCCGCACAGCCTGGGCGGCGTGGGGGAAGTCGAGGAAGCCGACGGTGGCAACCTTCAACGTGCGGGTCTCGTCGCGTCCGTGCCCGTGATCGCGGGTGACTTCGACGGTCGGGACGTCGACCCAGGGCAGCCGGGCCAGGCGGGTGTGCAGCAGCGGCGTGAAGTCGGCCCGGAGCGCGGTTCCGGTCTTTTCGACCGGACCGTTTCCCCGGGCCGCTTCCCGAACCACGCGGGCATCTTTCGATGCACGTGGCTCTCCAGTGGTGCTACTGCGTGGTTGGTCGCTGATGTCGCGCGTCAGAATTCTTGGCACAGGGGTTTGTTGGCCCTGAGCCCAAGGAGATCGTGAGATGAGTCGGCCCCCGGTGTTCCCCGCCGAGGACAAGATCCGGATCGTGCTGTCGGTACTCGCTGGCGAGATGACGATCGCGGAGGCCGCCCGGCGGAACAAGGTGTCTCCAGACGTCGGTCGGGAAGTGGAAGCAGCAGTTCCTCGAGGCCGGCCGGGCCGGTCTCGCCGCCGGCGGGTCGTCCCGGCCGTCGTCGCGGGAGGAGACTCTCGCCGCCGAGGTCGAGGAGCTCAAGACCGCCCTGGGTGAGGCCCACGTCGAGCTGCGGGTGTGGAAGAAGTCCGCGGAGGGCCGCCTGGCCCCTATGAGGACCTCGAGGTGATCCGCGAAGACGCGGCGATGCCGACCGCGAGGTTCTGCCATCTGATCGGCATCCCGCGCCGGAGGTATGCCCGCTGGCAGGCCAGGTCGAGGGCCGGCGGACCGGCCGGGAAGGGGCCGTGGCCGGCGCCGGTCGTCGACGGCCTCGAGCCGCTGGCGGCGAAGTACGCCGCTGACTGGCCGGCCTGGGGCCACCGGAAGATCCACGCGATGATGGCCGTCGATGGCCACACCGCCTCCGCCTCGTCGGTCGAGCGGGCGTTACGCCGCCGGGACCTGCTCCAACCGGTCGGCTACCAGGGCGAACGTCGGGAGCTGGCGAAGGCACGGCGGGCGGCGTTCACCGAGGCGCCGACCGGCCCGAACATGGTGTGGCAGCTGGACTTCTCCGAATACGAGACCCTCACCGGCGGGGTCTGGCGGCTGGCCGGGGTGTGTGACTACTACTCGAAGGTCGAGTTCGGCTGGCATATCTCCCCGACCTGCACCGGCGCGGACGCCGTCGCCGCCGTCGGGCTGGCCCTGGCCGAAGCCGAACGCCTCGCTGGCGCCCCGCTCGCCGCCGTCCTGGCCGACCCGGCCACCGGCAAGATCCGACCGGTCACGCTGGTCACCGACAACGGGGCCGCGTTCAAGGGCGCGGTGTTCGCCCGGTTCATCGCCTCCCGCCCCGAGCTGCTCCACATCCGTACGCGCCGCAAGAGCCCAGGCCAGAACGGTGTCCGCGAGCGCGCGTTCGGCACGCTCAAGTACGAGCACCTCTACCGGCACGAGATCAGCACCCTGGACGATCTCGTCCGCGAGGCGAACGCCTACCGGACGATTTTCAATCAGATCCGGCCGCACGAAGCACTCGGCTTCCACCGCCCGATCGAGGTCCACCACAATCCCGCCCTCAAACCCCCCACCAAGATCCAGAATACCCAACCTTCAGGTCAAGATTTCTGAGCCAAGATCTTGACG
>NZ_CAAAFT010000155.1:0-3725 GCF_900634765.1 Candidatus Protofrankia californiensis
TCGCATGCCTGGGACAGCAGTACTTTCGCCCCGTCCCGGTCATCGACGCCGGCCGGACTCACGCAGGCGGTCAGCACGGTGCCGAGAGTGTCGACGAGCAGATGCCGCTTGACCCCGTTGACCTTCTTCCCGCCGTCGTAGCCATGCAGCCCGCCGCGGTCGCCGGCACGCACGCTCTGGCTGTCACAGACCCCCGCACCCAGGGTGGGGTCCCGGCCCCGGGCGGTGCGGTCGACTTCCCGTAGCCGGGTCAGGATCTGTTCCCAGCGGCCCCCGATCCGCCAGGTACGCCAGTTAGTGGTAGACCGTCTGCCACGGGGGCAGGTCATGCGACAGCAGCCACCCGGCACACCCCGCCCGCACCCAGTAGGCCATCGCATTCACGATCTCCCGCCGTTCGTACACCGGCGGTCGACCACCGGGTTTGGGAACGGGTGTTGGGCGTCTTTCCCCGTGAGGACGTAGGGGTGGGTTGACGTCAGGCGGGTGCGGATGTGGGTGGTTGGCCTACCCGCTGATCGGGTCGTTCGTGCGCGACGACAGGGTGAGGACGTCCGGGATATGGGTCGGCCCTCCCGCGTCTCTTGCCGGAGTGGACGGGAGGGCCGTGCGGTGCGCGGAGGCACTTCTGGTCACGGTAGGCGCAGATCAGGTTGAGGTCGAGGCGCGGCTGCGTGCGGGTGGGCTGTCATGTCCTGGTTGTGAGGGCCGGCTGGCGCCATGGGGGTTCGCGCGGCCTCGGGTGGTGCGGTACGCGGTGGGGCGGCGGTGGTTGCGGCCGCGGAGGGCGTTGTGCGTGGGCTGTGGGGCGACACACGTGCTGCTGCCGGTGACGTGTCTGGCCCGGCGGGCGGACGTGGCGGTGGTTGTCGGGGCCGGGCTGGTGTTGGCTGCGGCCGGCTGGGGGTATCGGCGGGTCGCCGGCCGGCTGGGCCGGCCGGAGGCGACCGCGCGGGGCTGGCTGCGGCGGTTCCGGGCGTCGGCGGAGCCGGTGCGGGTGGCGTTCACGGTGCTGCTCGGCGCGGTGGACCCGGACCCGCCGGGGCTGGCGCCGGCGGGATCGCCGATCGGGGACGCGGTGAACGCGGTGCTGGCGGTCGGCGCGGCGGTGACGGCCCGGTGGGGTCCGGCTGTGGGCGCGGTGTCGCCGTGGGAGGTGGCGTGCGCGGTCACCGGCGGTCGGCTACTGGCCCCGGCTTTCACCCCGGTAACGATCAACACGGGTCGCCCCTGGTGACAGCCTTGATCACCCGAAATCGTGGCCTTCGACATGTCCGATCATGTGGGAGAAGGGGCGACGGAGTGAACCACGCCGAGCGGGAGGACCGCGCGCGGGCCGAGCGGGCCAGGACGGTGGGGCTGTTCCGCTACACGGTGATCCAGGAGGTGGTCGACCCTGCCTTGTCGACCCGGCAACGGGGGCGGATGGTTCGGGCGCTGGCCGAGACCGAGCATCGGGGGCCGTCCGGGGCACCGGTGCGCGTGTCGCGGGCCAGCATCGACCGATGGGTGCGGGCCTACCGGGTCGGGGGGTTCACGGCGTTGGTGCCGCGTCCGGCGAACGTGACGGCGCGGACCCCGGCCGAGGTGCTCGAGGTCGCGGCGGCGCTCAAGCGGGAGAACCCGGCGCGCACCGCCGCGCAGGTCGTGCGGATCCTGCGCGCCAGCTGCGGGTGGGCGCCGTCGGAGCGGACCGTGCAGCGGCACTTCGTCCGCGTGGAGCTGTCTGGCGTCCACGTCCCGGCCGGGTCGGTGGCCACGTTCGGCCGGTTCGAGGCCGAGCGGCCCAATGAGCTCTGGACCGGCGACGCTCTGCACGGACCGATGATCGGCACCGGGCGGAAGACGTATCTGTTCGCCTTCGTGGACGATCATTCTCGGGCGGTGATGGGCGCCCGGTTCGGCTACCACGAAGACACGGTCCGGCTCGCCGCCGCGCTACGCCCGGCGCTGGCCGCCCGCGGCGTCCCTGAACGTATCTATGTCGACAACGGCTCGGCCTTCGTGGATTCCTGGCTGCTCCGCGGCTGCGCCACCCTGGATATCAAACTCACGCATTCCACCCCGGGCCGGCCGGAAGGCCGGGGGAAAATCGAGCGGCTGTTCAAGACGGTGCGCCAGCAGTTCCTCGTCGAGCTCGACGGCGCCGCCGCCGAAAAAATACAGGATCTGGCCGAGTTGAACCGGCTGCTGACCGCCTGGGTGGAAACCGTCTACCACACCACCGTGCATTCCGAGACCGGACGGGCGCCGCTGGAGCGCTGGCGGGCCGGGCTGCCCGACCCGCTGCCCCGGCCGTCGCCCGCCCAGCTGCGCGAGGCGTTCCTGTGGTCGGAGCAGCGGAAGGTCACCCGGACCGGGACCGTGTCCCTGCACGCCAACAGCTACCAGGTCGACCCGTCCCTGACCGGGCGCACCGTCGAGCTCGTCTTCGACCCGTTCGACCTCACCGACATCGAGATTCGTCACCGCGGCCACTCCTACGGTCCGGCGGCGCCGTTCCGGATCGGCCGGCATTCCCACCCGAAAGCCCGCCCGGAACAGCCCGAGGAGCCGCCGCCGGCCACCGGTATCAACTATTTGCATCTGCTGGACGCCGCGCACACCGCCGAGCTGGAAAAGCCTATCAACTATGCGGCCCTCGCCATCAACACCAGCCGTGCCGACGACGGTCAGCTACCCGGCCAGCTCGACCTCACCGGGCTGCCCGACCGCACCGACAACCACAACAACCAGGACGTCTCATGATTGAACGGCTGCAAGCCCACTACGGATTCACCCGCATGCCGTTCGGCCGCGCGCTCGCGCCCGGCATGCTCCACCGCCACACCGCGCACGCCGAAGCCGCCGCCCGCCTCACCTGGGCCGTCGGGGAGAAAGCCCTCGCCGTGCTCACCGGCGAAGTCGGTGTCGGTAAGACCGTCGCGGTCCGCGCCGCGCTCGCCGGCCTCGACCCCACCCGCCACACCATCATCTACCTCGGCAACCCCACCGTCGGCGCCCGCGGCCTGCTCCACGCCATCGTCACCGCCCTCGGCGGCGCCCCCCGCTTCCACCACGCCACCCTCATCCCCCAGGCCGCCGACGCGCTGGCCACCGAACACACCGAACGCGGCCGCACCCCCATCCTCGTCATCGACGAAGCCCACATGCTCGACCACGCCCAACTCGAGGGCATCCGGATGCTCACCAACCACGACATGGACTCCACCAGCCCGTTCGCCTGCCTGCTCATCGGCCAGCCCAAACTCCGCCGCGACATCAAAATGGGCGCCTTCGCCGCCGTCGACCAGCGCATCGCCGTCCGCTACCACATGACCGGCATGACCCCCACCGAGACGAGCAGCTACCTGCGCCACCACCTCGCCCTCGTCGGCCGCTCCGACCCGCTGTTCTCCGACGACGCGATCACCATGATCCATACCACTAGCCGCGGCCACCCCCGAACGATCAACAACCTCGCCGTCCAGGCCCTGATCGCCGCCTACGCCACCAACAAGACCATCGTCGACGAGTCCTCCGCCCGCGCCGCCGTCACCGAGATCGCCGCGACAGACTGACCACCACCACGACAGCGCGCACACCACGCCGACAGCCCGCACACCAAGCCCCGCCCGCCACCCCGCCGGGCGGGGCTCGCATCCTCACCAGCAACGACGCTGACATCCTCACGCCGAACGTCGGCCAACACCCGGCCCTGCCGGCACTCACCCGGAGACAGGTGG
>NZ_CAAAFT010000156.1:0-1326 GCF_900634765.1 Candidatus Protofrankia californiensis
GGCCGGTGGTGACACGGGGTGCGCCGGACCTCCGCGACATCAGCCCGCTGGCGCTCCACCCGGGACGCAGGGAGGGACGTGTGGCCGGACGCATCCGTGACGCCGATGTCGCTGCCGTGCGTGACCGCTCGCCGCTCGCCGACATCGTGGGCGACTACGTGCAATTGCGTCCCGTCGGCAGCGGCCAGCTGCGGGGTCTGTGTCCCTTCCACGACGAGAAGACACCGTCGTTCAACGTCCGGCCGCAGGTTGGTGCCTACCACTGCTTCGGGTGCGGCGTCGGTGGCGACGTGATCGCTTTCGTCCGTGCCATCGACGGGTTGTCCTTCCCGGAGGCGGTCGAGCGGCTCGCCCGCCGTGCCGGGATCACCCTCACCTACGAAGGCGGAGGGGTGACCAGCCGCGCGGTCACCAGCCAGCGGCAGCGGCTCCTCGACGCCCACCGGGTGGCCGCGGAGTTCTACGCCGAGCGGTTGGAGTCCGCCGACGCAGGTGACGGTCGGGATTTCCTCTCCGCCCGCGGCTTCGACCGGGAGGCGGCGGTGCGTTTCGGCGTCGGTTACGCGCCCGCCGGCTGGGACACCCTCACCCGCCATCTGATGGGCCGGCACTTCACCGCCGCGGAGCTCGTCCTCGGTGGCCTGGCCAAGCAGAGCAGCCGCGGCAGCCTCATCGACCGGTTCCACCGCCGGCTGGTCTGGCCGATCCGCGACCTTGCCGGGGACGTGGTCGGTTTCGGCGCCCGCCGGCTCGCCGCCGACGACCCCGGGCCCAAGTACCTCAACACGCCCGAGACTCCGCTGTTCAAGAAGGCAAACCTGCTCTACGGGGCCGACATCGCCCGGCGGGAGATCGCCCGGCGGTATCAGGTCGTGGTCGTCGAGGGTTACACCGACGTGATGGCCTGTCATCTCGCCGGCGTGCCGACCGCGGTCGCCTCCTGCGGCACCGCGTTCGGCAGCGAGCACGTGACGGTGCTGCGGCGGTTGCTGATGGATCAGAGCGAACACCGCGGTGAGGTCGTGTTCACCTTCGACGGCGACGAGGCGGGCCGCAAGGCCGCCATCCGTGCGTTCGAGTTCGAGGAACGCTTCGTCACCCAGACCTTCGTGGCGATCGAGCCGTCCGGGCTGGACCCGTGCGATCTGCGAATCCAGCGGGGGGACGTGGCCGTGCGCGACCTGGTCGCCGACCGTGTCCCGCTGGTGGAGTTCGCCATCCGCGGGAAGCTGGCCGGGTTCGACCTCAACACCACGGAGGGACGCCTGGCAGCGCTCGATGCGGCCGCACCTCTGATCAACAGATTGAAAGACCGGGGGCTACGAC
>NZ_CAAAFT010000156.1:1484-7988 GCF_900634765.1 Candidatus Protofrankia californiensis
GGATAACTGGCTTGGTTTCTTGGACGAGGAGTTCGTGGTGCGGCGGGTCGCTGAGCATCAGCCACGTGGTGGCATTGGTGGTGCGGAGTCCCTCGACGGCCCCGTCCGCGGCCGAGTCGACCGGCCGGACCGGTCGCGTCAGCGCGATGCCGTCGCGGACGACGCCGTCGTGGCGGTCGAACGGGAGGTGCTCAAGGTCGCCCTGCAGTATCCGGGGCTTGCCGGTCCGGTGTTCGACACGCTGTCGCCGGAGTTGTTCACGGTTCGGGCGCATCGTGGCGTCCGTGAGGTCATCGCCGCCGCAGGCGGTGTGTGCGCCGGTCTGTCCGCCGCTGGTGACGTCTCGACCTGGGTTTCCGCGGTGGCGGAGGCGGCCGGGCAGGACGAGCTTCGGCGGTTCGTCATCGAGCTTGCCGTGGAGGCGGTGTTCTGTGACCACGATGTGGACGACCGGTATGTCGATGAGCAGATGTCACGCGTACAGGAGTTGCAGGTGACCCGTCGCATTGCGGATCTGAAGTCGCGTGTGCAGCGGCTCAATCCCGTAACCGACGCCGAGACGTTCAAGCACGCATATGGTGAGTTGATCGCCTTGGAACAGCACAAGCGCCAACTCCGGGAGCGGGGCCTGGGTGCCGCGTAACCTGGGTCGATCCCGAGAAGGAAGTGACGAGATTCCGACCATGAGTCCAGCCGTCCTACCGCGCGAAGCCCAGGTGGACGAGGTCAAGGACCTCATCACCAGAGGCAAGGAGATCGGTTTCCTCACTACCGAGGACGTCACGGTCGCCCTGCAGGCGGCCGAGCTGCCGCCGGAGCAGACCGACGCCGTCCTACAGGTCCTCAACGACGAGGGCATCGAGATTCTCGAGGCGGGTGGGGAGGACGCCGAGGACAGTGACCTGCTCGCCCGGCGTCGTCGTGAGGAGGAGGAGCTGGCGCTCAAGGCGCCGACCTCCGACCCGGTACGCATGTATCTCAAGGAGATCGGCAAGGTTCCGCTGCTGACCGCCGAGGAGGAGGTCGACCTCGCCAAGCGGATCGAAGCCGGCCTGTTCGCCTCCGAGAAGCTCGCGGCGGCCACCCGCAAGACCGCTCCGCAGATGCGCCGCGACCTCGAGGCGATCGAGCGTGACGGGCAGATCGCCAAACGCAAGCTCGTCGAGGCGAACCTGCGGCTGGTGGTGTCGATCGCCAAGCGTTACGTGGGCCGTGGCATGTTGTTCCTGGACCTCATCCAGGAGGGCAACCTCGGTCTGATCCGCGCTGTGGAGAAGTTCGACTACACCAAGGGTTACAAGTTCTCCACCTACGCCACCTGGTGGATCCGTCAGGCGATCACTCGTGCCATCGCCGATCAGGCACGCACCATCCGCATCCCGGTGCACATGGTCGAGACGATCAATAAACTGATCCGCATCCAGCGGCAGCTCCTGCAGGACCTGGGTCGTGAACCGAGTCCTGAGGAGATCGCCAAGGAGATGGACCTCACGCCCGACAAGGTGCGTGAGATCCTCAAGGTGTCCCAGGAGCCGGTGTCCCTGGAGACGCCGATCGGTGAGGAGGAGGACTCCCACCTCGGTGATTTCATCGAGGACTGCGACGCGGTCGTGCCGGTTGACGCGGCCAGCTTCATCCTGCTGCAGGAGCAGCTCGACTCGGTCCTGCACACGCTCTCCGACCGGGAGAAGAAGGTCATCCAGCTGCGGTTCGGGCTGACCGACGGGCATCCGCGCACGTTGGAGGAGGTCGGTCGGGAGTTCGGGGTCACCCGCGAACGCATCAGGCAGATCGAGTCGAAAACGCTGTCGAAGCTGCGTCACCCGTCCCGGTCACAGAAACTGCGTGACTATTTGGAGTAGACGACCCGCGAGGGTATCTCGTCACCCGCATCCGCGATCCGGCGTATCGCCGTCCATACCGCTGGTATCGCCGATTCCGCTGCTGCCGCCCCTGCTGCGTCAGCGGTTGTGGGCGCTGATCGTGCTGCCGTGGCTGCTCGTCCTGGGAGTCCTGTCCTGGGAGCTGGCGGGCCGGCGCGGCCCCAGCTACGTCGACGCAGTGGTCGACCCGCGGCTGGTCCATCGCTTCGGCCGGCAGTGGCACCTGTTCGAGATAGTCATCCAGCTTGGAAATCCGGGAAACGTCGCCTTGGCCTCCGTCGCGCTGGCGGGGCTGTGCATGGTATTTCGCGTTCACCGGGCCGCCCTGCTCAGCCTGTCCGGGCCGGTGTCGGCCGCAGCGCTCACACAGTGGGTTCTCAAGCCGCTGATCGACCGCAGGCTGGGCGGAGGGTTTGCCTTTCCCAGCGGGCATGCCACCGGTGCCTGTGCGGTCGCGGCCGTTCTCGTGCTGCTCCTGCTACCCGGTGCGGCACTACGGCGGAGGCTGCCAGGGTTCGTGCGCATTCTGCTCTGGTACGTGGCCGCCGTCTTCAGCGCCGGCGTCGGCCTCGGCGTCGTCGTGTTGCGCTATCACTACGCTACCGATGTCGTCGGTGGTGTGGCGGTCGCTGTCGTGGTGATCGGTGTACTGGCATGGGCGCTCGACCGGCATGCCGACCAATACCGGCCCGCTCCGGACGATAGGTGACGACGTGACCCATGGCCGTGCCCTGGGGCCGGTTGTGCCCTGACGCCGGCAAACCGGTTGGAGCCGCCCCTGCGGGTCTGAGTGGGGTAGTAGTCCTCTGATGACTTAAAGTGCTCGCATGGGTACTGTGCTGCCTCTTCCCGAGTCCTGGAGCGTTCCCGAGCCCTGGAACGGGCTGCGGACGCAGGCGGGTGAGTCCCCTGCCGTGGTGGGGGCCGGGTTGACGCGTCCACCCGGCAGACAGGCCGCTGCGGATGGTCGGCAGCCTGCATCTGGTCGGCAGCCCGCGTCACGCGGTGGAGGCAGGCTGCCCGGACGCCTCGTGCGGGGTCTCGGCGAATTATTGATCACGGTTGGGCTTCTGGTGGCGCTTTTCGTGGTCTACGAGCTGTGGGTCACCGACATCCTGCAGGCGCGCACCCAGAGCCGGCTGCGCTCCGAACTGTCCCAGCAGTGGGTGGCCACGGCCCCGGCGACATGGCCGGAAGGCTCATCGGGGCTGCGACCGGCGCCCCCGGCCGGCGGTAACGGTGTGGCTGTGCTGCACATACCCCGTTTCGGCAGCGGATACGCTCCGGTTGTCGTCGAGGGGGTATCGGACGGCGCGTTACGACAAGGTCCTGGACATTATCCGGGGACTGCGTGGCCCGGCGAGGTCGGCAACTTCGTCGTGTCCGGGCATCGCACCACATACGGCCGTCCGTTCAGCCGGCTGGACGAGCTGCAGGTCGGCGAACCAGTTGTGGTCGAGATGCGGGACCGCTATTTCGTCTATCGGGTGACCGGTTCGGACGTGGTCGACCCCACGCGGACGGACGTGATCCTGCCGGTACCCGAGCGGCCCGGCGCGCGGCCCACGAAAAGCCTGCTGACGTTTACGACCTGCAATCCGAAATACTCGGCCAGCACCCGGCTGATCGTTTTCGGCGAGCTTACCGGCACCTGGCTGAAATCGGCCGGGCAGCCCCCTGAACTGGCCGGGGGGTGAGGGGGTGTACGGATGGATTTTTCGTCGTCTACCCGGCGGATTCGCATCGAAGGTCGTGCTGATGGTCCTGCTCGCCGCGGCGGTGGCCGCCGGCCTTCTTTTCGGCGTCTTCCCGGTCGTCGAACCCCACCTTCCACTCGCCCGGGTGACCGTTGACGAATGAATTACGGGGTGTTGCTCCCTGCCGCCTTGCGACGAACATCGTTGTCTGTTGGTGGTCTGTTGCCTTGCGACGAACGTCGCTGCCGGCCGCCCCGCACCGAACAGAGCCCCGTAACGAACAGGATGGAGGCCACCGCGGCCGATGCTGAACATGGATCTGTCCCGCACCGGCCGCCGCCGTCTGCTGGTCCGCGCCTGGCCTGTGATCGTTGTTGTGGCCGCGTTCGGACCCTACCTGACAAATGGTGTCAGGACCGAGCAGTTGGTGGTCTACGGGTCGCTGCTGGCCGCACTGCCGTTTCTGGTGTCGCGGCTGAGGTTCGGCGGTCTGTACGCGTGTGTACTGGGCCTATGGGCGTTGCTGGCATTTTCGATAATAATCAACCCGGATCGCTCCGCCATACCCGGTCGCTTTCTCCCCGGCAGTCCGCTGTCGGGGGTCGACAGTTATCTGTACCCGCTGGCCGTATTGCTTTTGGTGAGCTGTTGGATGGCAACCGGCTATACACGGCTGGCCTTGCTGGACGTCGTGTGCAAAGCCTTTGTTGCGTTGGCCGCCGGTAATGGAATAATTGCGTTCACCGGTCTCTTCGTCAATCCGACCGGATGGTTGCAGAAGTTCTGGGGCTACGCGCCGGCCACCGTCGAGACGACGGTCGCCGTCCGTGCATTCAGCAACGGTCGGCTGACCGGGATCTTCGCGCAGCCGGCCGAGGCCGGGATCGCCTACTCCCTCGCGCTGTTCGCGGCGGTCTATCTTTTCGCCCGACCCGGCCGGGACCGACCGGTTCCGCTCGGGCTCGTTGCCACGCCCGTGCTCGTCGGTGGTGTCCTGAGCGCATCGAAGATGTTCCTGCTGGTCGGCATGCCGCTGGCGCTGTGGCAGGCGGTACGTCAGGGCCGCCGGGTCCGCCGGGTGCTGGTCATCGTCGGGATGGCGGGGATGATCAGGGTTGCCCTCACCCAGGTCGACATTCCGCAGTGGCGCGGCGCGTGGATGCTGTCCATGCTCTTCAGCGGAAACGACGGCAGCAGCACCGTGGAAAAATACACGGCGGGTCGGCTGGGGTCGAACGGCGCGTCCGGGGTGGCATTCGACTATGTCCTCGCCACCCAGCCCTGGTTCGGCTACGGAGCCGGTGGACTCGCCGTGTCGTACGACAGTTCCTGGGTCGAGGCGGTCATCGTCGGTGGGATAGTCGGGGTGGTGCTGTTCGCACTCGTGCTGGCTGTTCTGATCGGGGTGTGGATCAGCGGGCGACCGGCGCCGGCGGGGCCACAGCGCCCCTTCGCCACATCGGTGCTCGGTATGAGCGTGGCGGCGACCGCGGGCCTTCCCGCTTTCACGGCCAACCGCGTGGCGCTTTTCATCTGGATTTTTCTGGCGCTTCTCTTCCTGGTCGATGAAAGTCGGCCCGATAACGTTCGGAAAAGCGTGGGAGCGCCGCTGAAAAATTCTTTGTGACAGCCGGGCCGGAGAAGTGCACGCGACCTTCTGCGGCCCGGCTGTCAGCGTTGCCGCGTGTCCTGTCTCATTTCCCGGTCGTGCCGGGAGGCTCGGTGGTCGCGGCTTCCGGAAGGGTGTTGCCGACGGCTTCCCCAAGCCTGTTCTCCTGCTGCGGGAGCGCCACCTGTGGCGCGACGCGGCTGCCGATGCGCCACCGAGCGGCCCGGGTGTGCCAGAAGAACGGTTGCCTCGTCTTCGGCCTGGTGGGCGTCCAGTGTTTCAGCTTCAGCGCATGTTTCTCGACCGCGAACCAGCTGCCCGCGGCAAGGGCGACCGACCCCACTGTGAACGCCAAGAAATACACCGGCGCGCCGTACCGGTGCAGCCCGTGGATCGCCATGAGGTGCTGCACCGGGGACGAGTATATGTACAGGCCGTAGGAGAGGTCGTTTCTTGCCCCGACCCGGTGGAACGGAAGCCGGATTCCCAGCCACAGGCACAGATAGGCCAGCGGCGGGGCCAGGATCAGGTGCGGTTCGCTCAGGAACGTCGAACCCATCACGGCAACGGCCGCCGCCGCCGCGAGCTGGCCGGACATCGGCACCCGGTCCCCGTAGAGGAACAGCAGGGACCCGCAGAGGAACAGCGGGCCCAGCCGGAGGGCTCCCTCGGCGATGGAACTCCCGAGCAGACCGCCGGCGACCTCCGGTGCGAGCCAGTGTACGACCAGTGCGGACCACATGGCGGCGGTCAGCACGGCGACGGCCGCCCGCCGCCGCCGCAGCACGCCGATCGCTCCTAGAACGGCCACACCGAGGTAGCAGAGGAACTCCCACCACAACGACCAGAGCGCACCGTTCCAGGAGCCCGAATCCGTGGCGGGTGCCGCGCCCGCAGCGTTGCCGGCCGGGGTTCCCGAGACGTCGTAGAACTGCATGTGGAGCGTGCCGTTCCGGACGATGTACTGGACCGGTCCGTGGTCTGCGTTCAGGAAGCCGTCGAGTGACCCGTGGGCGTGCAGCCAGCCCAGCGGTGCGAAGAATCCGGCGACGACGACGAGACAGACCCAGAAGGCCGGGTAGATCCGTAGGAAGCGGTGCCACAGGAAACGGGCGGTCGTGCCCACCTGCACGTTGCTGCGGGTGACGAGGAACCCGCTGATGACAAAGAACGAGTCGACGGCGAGCGCGCTCACCTCGTAACGCCCGAGCCGGAACAGGCCGAACTCTCCCAGCGCCCATCCGTGGCCAATCATGACGAGGGCCGCGAAAACCAGGCGTAGGAAGTTCAGGCTGTTCTCGGAGCCGAAGGCGGC
>NZ_CAAAFT010000156.1:8013-15724 GCF_900634765.1 Candidatus Protofrankia californiensis
AGTTCAGGCTGTTCTCGGAGCCGAAGGCGGCCCGGATGGTGAGTTTTCGCGGCCGGTGCGAGCGTGTCGACGGATGTGTGCCCGGTGTGGTGTGGTTGCTCACGATTCCTCCACCCGGGTGCCGGGGGAAAGCGGTTCTTCGGGTCTGGGCAGGCGAAGCCGCGACAGCACGCGGATGGTCCCCGACGGGCGGGGCGTCCAGTTCTTCAGCCGAAGGGCCGGGCGTTCGATGCCGAACCAGCTCAGCACCGCCGCGGCGGCGGTCACGGACAGGCAGAGTGTGAAGTATGCCGCGATGCCGTGTTGCTGTACCTTGTACACCGCCACAAGCTGTTGGATGGGAAAGGAGTATATGTACAGGCCGTAGGAGAAGTCGTGTTCCGCGCCGATCCGGTGCAGCGGCAGGCGTATACCGAGCCAGATACACAGATAAGCAAGGGGAAGATTCAGCAGTATATGTGGATCACTCAGGAACATCGAGACGATCAGAATGGCCGTGCAGCAGGCGGCGAGTATGCCTGAAAGCGGGATCCGGTCGGCGTAGAGGTAGAGGACGGAGCCGGCGAGGAACATCAGGACGAATCGGCCGAAACCGTCTGCGAAAGTGTTGCCGAGAAGCCCGGGGGCGAAACCGGGCGCCAGTCGGTGCAGTACCAGGACGGCCCACAGGCAGGCGGTGATCATCGCGACGAACGCACGCCGCCGCTGGATGATGCCGAACAGCGCGAGGACGGCGATGCCGAGGTAGCACAGAGCCTCCCAGTAAAGCGTCCACATGGAGTGGTTCCAGCCGATCGAGACAGTCAGGTTCGACGGTGGGAAGGGTACCCCGGACGGCGTGCCGGCAATGTCGTAGAAGCGTACCTTCAGCAAGGAATTGGCGATTACGTACTGTATCGGCCCGTGTGGACTGGCGGTCAGGTAGCCGTCGAAGGAGCCTCGCTCGTATCGCCAGGCCAGTGGCGCGCAGAGGAACGCCACGGCTATCAGGCTCGCCCAGAATCCGGGCAGGATGCGCAGGGCGCGGTGCCACAGGAAGCGGGACGTGCTTCTTGCGCCGAGTCGGCTTCGGGTGATCAGGAAGCCGCTGATGGCGAAAAATCCGTCCACGGCGATGCTGGCCGGATCGTAGTCACCGATGTGGATCTGGCCGAACCCACCGAGCGCCCAGGTGTGAACGATGACGACGGTTGCGGCGAACACCAGGCGCATGAAGTTGAGACTGTTGTCCTTGCTGAATCCGGTGGCGATGGTCACCTTTGTCTCTGTCCGATGTGACACGGATATCTCCGATTGCTGTGATTACGGTCGGCTCCTAATGGGAGCTGAATGTGACGTATGGTAGCGAGAATCGATTGATCTCAAGGTTTCCGACACGCCCGTAGATGGTGGTAGAGCAGTTGTCCGGGCCGGTGTGCCGCTAAAATCGGAAACATTGATGCGAACGTGCTCCCAGCAGGGTTCGGCCGCATGCCCCGACCGCCTTCGACGTCGGTCGTCCGGGCTTCGCAAGGGGCGCTCCCGGGTCGTTTCGCCGCGCTTTGGTGCACAAGGTCCACGGATAAGGAGAAGGAGCAAAATGGGTGCGGTCCGCCTGGCGCTCCGGTCGATTCCTGAAAAATTTCGGGAGCGCCGGGTCCTGGATACTCGCTGGGTTCCGGCGTTGCTTGACGCCACCCCGTCGGACAAGCGCCGACGAGTGGCGTCATGGCTGCTTTCGCTCGATTCCCGGTACGCCCGCGCAGCCGATGGGGGCAGTGGGGTGGGCCGAGCTGGCATTCCCTGGGACGGACTCGTCCGGGATCTGCTCGGCCCGTCCCTCACCGCTGACATGACCGTGCTGGAACTCGGCTGTGGACCGGGTTTCGCGACCAGGGAGGCTGTCCGCCATGTGGACGCGGTCGCCGCGGTGGACACCTCACGGGGCGTTCTTTCCTGCGCTCGCGCGATCAACCCTGACCCGGACATCGAGTACATGACTCCGGAGGAGTTCAACCGTGCGGGGCGGACCGTGGACTTCGCCTACTCCTTCACGCTCACCCAGGATCTGTCCGATGATCTGCTGCGCGGGGCGCTGGAAACCGTCTGCCGCGCACTGCGACCCGGCGGAGGTTTTCTGGTGCGTGTCGGTGCCGGCGAACCGAACACCGTGGGTGGGCAGGAGCGCACCGGGACCGACGCATTCCACACGGACGTATTCCACACGGAGACGTTTCACGAGGACAACGGTCCGGCCCGTGCCGGTGCCGACCAGATGCGTATCTTTCGCCTGGCGCGGGCCGCGGGTTTCGTCGACGTCGACATCGCGCCGGTCCGCCTGCGCACACCGGGCCCGGACGCTGTCGCCGACCAGCGCATCCTCAACGTCCTCACCGCGCGCCGGCGCGATTCGGGGGAGAAGGATCCCGCCGGGACGGGCCGGGACGCGCAGGCGGAATCCGCACCGGCACCGTAGCCAGCCCACAGTGGCCGGTTCATCGTAAACCGGCCACCGCCGGTTCAGCCGGCTCACATGGTGGGTTCACCCCGCCAGGCGGGACTGCGAAGGCGAAGGCAGCGGCACCGTTCTGGCAGGTACCGTCTCGAAGGGGTAGACAGCTTCCTGCGGTGCCGCCACGGAGGTGTTCAGAAGATAGATCATTTTCTCGTGCCAGGCCCGATGCAGGCAGAATGCCAGCCCCTGCCAGCCGTCCCGCCAGCCGCTTCTGAACACGTACATGTAGAAGAATATCGCCGGCGTCTTGAAGGGCACCAGGGGAAAGACGACGTCCCGGGCGATGGCCCGGGACAGCGGTCTGGTACTCGTCGTCCGGTTGTCGACGAGCACCTGCCGAAGCCGCTGGAACGGCCTGGTCGAGCTGCTTCGACGGCGTGCCTCCAGCTCCGCGTAGGTGATGTGTTTGTGCAGCCAGGAGGCCAGTCCCTTGCTGTCCTGGTCGATGACGTCATGTTCGAGAGCCAGTGTTGCGCCGTTGACCGACGCGCGTTCGCTGAATTCCTCTGCGGTGGCGAAGGAGGCGAATCGCCGGTCGAGCAGCCGGGCCTGCCAGCTGTTGGTGTACCACCCGCAGTGGGCTATCCAGCGTCCGAGGAAGAAGAACCGGCGACGGTGGGTGTAGGCGGCACAGTCCTCCCGCCCGAGCCGTTCGGCGATCTCCGCCGCGAGTTCGATGGGAACCCATTCGTCGGCGTCGAGGAAGTACACCCAGTCATGCTCGATGTCGGGATGGCGCATTGCCCACTCTCGCTGGCCGGCAAAGCCGCGCCATGGTTGCTCCCATACCGTGGCGCCCAGCGCCCGGGCGATATCCGGTGTCCCGTCGGTGGAGCCGGAGTCGACGACCACCACCTGCCTGCACCATCCGACCGACCGGACTGCCCGGGCGATGTCCAGGCATTCGTCCCGCGCCAGGATGATTGCGGTGACCGGTACGGACCCCGGTGGCGGCGACAGTTTCGCAGCGGCTGTGGAAGGGGCCGCGTACGGCAGCGGCGGCTGTGACGGCCGCGCTGACGTGGATCGGAACATCGCCGTGGATCGGAACATCATGGTGTCGCCTCTGCTTCACCCAGCATCCAGTTGAAGTAATGGTCGCGATCGAACGGGTTTTCCCGCTCCCGTGGCACCCGGGTCTCCAGCGCACGCCGGATCGCGTCGGCGACTTCTTCCGGATTCTCCTGGGTGAACGGCACGAGAGCGCTGCCTGCGACCTCCCGATTGTGTGGCGTGTCATGGGCGACAACCGGCTGCGCCGCCAGCCGTGCCTCCGCTAGCGGATAGCCGAACGACTCGATACGGGTGGGGTAGATGGTCGCCCACGACATCTTTCGGTATCTCGTCACCTCGGCATGCGTGATCCGGCCGATGAAACGCAGGTGACGCGCGTCGCCCACCCCTTCGGCATGCGCCTCCTGGGGAGTCGCGGTGATCAGCACCTCGACTGTTGTCCGGTATCTGTGCCGGACGATCTCCACCGCGTCGTCAATGACCCGGAGGATGTCTCCCATCCGTTTCCATCTGGCAAAAAGCACCGGACACAGGAAGACGCCCGGTTTTCGGTCGGCGACCGGCTCGGGTTCCATCGACAGCGGATTCGGCCGTACCGAAATGCGCGACGAGAGATCCGGGGCGGCCATGGCGACCCGCTGTGCCATTCCGGTGGTCGGCACCACGATCATGTCCGATCGGCGGGCAGCCTGGCATACCACCTGGGCCTGCCACGGGATCTCCCGATCGACCCGGTTCCCGAGATTCCTGATCTCCCCGGGATCCAGGAAGTGCTGTGGCTGGTGGAGCAGCAACCATCGCCGGGCGGGCGTCACCACGAACCCGACGTTGTTGAGGGAGACCACCCGGCGGTGTTTCCACGGCCGCTCGCGTTGGATCAGCCAGCTCGGGTTGACCGGCTGGTCGCGACCGATGATGCGGACGTCGGGGCGATGGTTGTCCGCCAGGTAGCCCTCGAGCTCGAGAAGCAGCCGCCGTGCGCCACCCATCTGTGCACCTGCACAGTCGACGAGGACGGTGCTTCTGTTTTCAGTCTTCATAGCTGTGCTTTCAGTCTTCATAGTGGCCCGATCCCCGGGTCCTCAAGCTGCCTTTTCCGGTGCTCCGAGCAACCAGCTGAAGTAGCGGTCCGGATCGAACGGGTTGACCGGTTCCGGCGTGAAGGTGGAGTTCAGAGCGCGGTGGATGGCTGCGGCGATTTCCGCTGGTTCCTCCTGCTGGTACGGCACCAGGACGGGTCCGGCGATGTCACGGTTGTGAGCGATGTTGCGTGCCACCACCGGTAGCGAGGCCAGCCGTGCCTCGGCCAGCGGGTATCCGAACGACTCGATACGCGTCGGATAGATCAGCGCTCGGCATCTGTTCTGGTAGTGCGCCAGCTCCCGCGGGGTCAGCCGGCCGACGAACTGCAGATGGCTGGTGTGGCCGAGGCCTTCGGCCGTGGCTTCCTCCCGGGTGGCTGTGACAATGACCTGCAGGTCGACACCGGTTTCGGCGGCAAGTGCCGAGACCGCCTGGTCCACCAGGCGTAGCAACGTCGCCATGGCCTTCCAGGGTGAGAACAGCACCGGGCAGAGCAACAGGTGCGGCTCACGGGGCTGGGTGGGTACGGGGTCGGGCCAGGACAGCGGGTGCGGGCGGATGGTCAGCCGTGACACCAGCTCCGGGGCCGCCTCGAGGACCCGTTCGGCCATGCTGGCGGCCGGTACGACCACGATGTCGGCGCGGCGAGCGGCCTGCCGGACGATCCGTGTCTGCCGCACCATGCGAGAGTCCAGCCGCGAGCTGATGCGCTCCAGCTCAGCCGGCCGAAGAAAGTGCAGCGGATTACGGAGCAGAACATAACGCGCCCCGGACGTCGCCGCGAATCCGACGTTGTTGAGTGAAATCACCCGGGCGAATCGCCCCAGTCGTTCACGACGGGCGAGCCAGGCCGCAGTGATCGCCCGGTCGCGGCCGATGACCCGGACGTTGGAGCGGTTGCTCCTGGCCAGATGCCCGTCGAGCTCAAGCAGGAAACGCAGCGCGCCGCCCATCCGGGCGCCGGCGCAGTCTATGAGGATGGGGCCCTCCTCCGCCACCGGCGTCGCTGTTCCCATGGTTTCGGATCCGTTTATAACGTCCATGTTCGTCCCACTTCTCTCCTCGGTCGGTCCGGAAAACTGTCGGTGACGTTCAGATCTGGTGGCCGGGGTCGGCGGGTCATGGTCAGGGCACGCCGGGATGCTCCCGTGCCTGCTTGTGTGCCTGGGCCGGTCGATAGTGCTGATCCACCATCACGCCCTTTCCGCGGACGCTCAGGAGCGTGTCCGGGGGGACGACGGTCACGGACACCCGCAGGCGGTCGCCCACCCGTTCCTGCAGGAGGCGCCGGGCCCGGGCGAGGTCGCCGGTCTCCGGCGGCCGGGCGGCGGCCACCCGCAGTTCCACCTCGCCGCGCCGCTCCTGCCGGAACTGGAACCTGTCGAAGACGGCGAAAGCGCTGTCATGGAAGTTCAGGGCGGCGGTGGAAATGGGCTCGTCGTCCGTCCCGTAGACCAGGGACTGGTCCCAGCGGCCGCGAACGTCGGTCAGTACCGGGAACGACGAACCGCACACGCAGCGGGCGTCATGCGGGCCCGGGGGCAGGAGGGTGCCCGCGTCCTCGGTGTCATAGCGCACCAGAGGCATGGCGGCGTTGGTCATTCCGGTGCCGACGATCCGTCCGCCGACGATCTCGGTGAGGCCGTAGGTGGGTGCGACGTGGTAGGCGCCGGCGCGGCGGGGGCATTCGCCGGCGAACACCACCTTCTCGCTCTGCCCGTACCAGCGGACCACCGGCGCTGCGAAGACGTCCCGGAAAAGCGCCAGCTGCCAGTCGAAGGCACCCTCGCTGGCGAGCAGCACCGCACGAATGCGATTCAATGCGCGATGCGGTCCGGTCCGTGCCACCCAGCGCGCGAACGGCGTGACAGCCGACGGGTATCCCCAGACGGCCACCGGCCGGAATTCACCGAGCCGGTCCAGGAGATCCGCGAAGGTCCGGTCCGACAGGTGGAACGGGGACACCAGGAAATGGTTGTACGCCGGCTGGAACAGGATGGGACGGTCGGCGAAGCCCGCGCCGAGGCTGCCTCCCCGAAAAGTGATTTTCGGGTCGGTCGGCCGTACTCCCACCCGTCCCCACACATGGGCGATGTGGGCCCATTCGGTGAAGAACGACGAGTAGGAGATCCGCAGGTCCAGTGGCTGCCCGCCGGTGCCGCCCGTGGTGACCCGCCGCGCGGGCACCCGTGGATTGGTGAAGGAGCCGGCAAGGCTGCGAACGGTTTCCTTGCCCAACACCGGAAGATCGTCGAGTGGGCCCTGGAGGTATTCCGGACGTGCCCGGTAGTACGGCACCGACCGGCCCCATCGCCGGTGGAACCGGGCCAGCCGGGACAACTGCCACTGGCGGACCTCGGCCGCGTCGGCCGACTCCAGCCGGGCGAGTGTGCGCAGGTGGCCCTGCACCAGCGGGCTGGCGCAGGCGGCGCCGAACGCGGCGGCACCGGCCCGTGACCCGAACACCGAGCTCGCCTTCGTCCGGGTCATCGAGGGACCGCCGGAGGTGGCTCGTGTTCGACGTACCCCTGCCAGGCGAAGTGTGCCTCGGCCCGCATGACCGCCTCGACCGGCAGCGATCCGAGGTTGCCGTGCCAGGGATCGTGGTCGGAGACGATCTCGATATCGCGCCAGTCGCCGTGGGCCAGCGGCAGGCTCCGGCACGCGAACGCCTGGCGGACCACTGGCACCCGCTCGGGGTCGAAGCCGAACAGGTACGTGACGGCCGCGTCAACTGCGGCCGGTGTGGTCCCGCAGGCCAGTAACCGGGCGGGCAGCGGGTCGGGATTCATGGGACCGTTGCGCTGCCCCGCGATCACCCCGTCCACGAGGACGATGTGCTGCCGGTTCGGGTCGGGGGTTTCGGCCACGGTGCCGTCCGGCCGGCCGTATTCCAGGATCTTGTTCAGGTCGAGGCACATGCGCCACACCGTGTCGTTACCCCACCAGTTACCGCTGCGTACCACGGTGTCACCGCCTCCGAACACCTGACTGCCTCCGTGGCGGGCGACCCTCAGCACGCGGCCCCCCAGGCGAGGCGAGACCGCTGCCGCCCGACGCAGCCGGGTGGCGACGGCCCGTTCGAGCGAGTGCCGGGAGCTGCGGCTGGGATGTTCGTCG
>NZ_CAAAFT010000156.1:15749-16278 GCF_900634765.1 Candidatus Protofrankia californiensis
CGGCCCGTTCGAGCGAGTGCCGGGAGCTGCGGCTGGGATGTTCGTCGCCACCGGTGTCGGGCCGGCCCTCCGTGTGGTGCGGTAGCCAGTTCTTGTCTGCGTTGATCCCGACCAGGTTCTTGAGACCGAGCGTGATCCCGGCCTTCTTGTGGCTTTTCAACTTGGGGAGATTCACCACGAGATCGGCCCGTAGCGCCGTACCGGACAGCAGATACTCGTGCCGGCCCCCGATGTGGTGGGAGTTCACCACCCGGCTGTCGTAGTCGGCGCCGTAGTAACGACCCGCTCCGCCGTGGCCGACGAATTCGCTGGCCGCGGCGAGGTCGAAGGCGATCGCGCCACCGGGATCACCCGGCAGGCGGCGCCTGGCCACGACGACGTCGTCGACCGTGGTCCATTCCTCCTGGCGCAGGTCGATCAGGTCGAGGCGAAGCCCGCGCTCCCGGTAGAAACGGCGCAGCTTGTCCAGGCCGAGCACGCCCACGATCGCGGAGAACGACGAGTCGGTCTGCGGCGCGTCGGCGACCAC
>NZ_CAAAFT010000156.1:16741-24435 GCF_900634765.1 Candidatus Protofrankia californiensis
GTGCGCGCCGTCGCCGACTACGCCACCCGGCCCGCGGTCCCGACCGCGGCGAACGCGTAGTCGGCGACGGCGCGCACCACGGAGCCGTGTGTGAGCACGTACTGCCAACCCTGCGGATCCCGCGGGTGACGTTCACGCACCAGGTTGGGTTTGAGGACGACCGTCCCACCCGGTGGGACGAAGTCACCCAGCGGATTCCAACGGGCCGTGTCCACGTGTGCCGCGTCCATCCCGGCCAGCGCCAGGACCCGGCGGACACCGGAATACACCGGGTTCGTCGTCGGGCCGAGGTGCCCGTGCGCGTACTCGGGATATGCGGTGTCCGGCGAGAAGGGTGCGACGTCCGGATATGACGCCGCCTGCGTCCGCGTGACTGCCACCCGGTACTGGGAGGCAGTGTTTTCAGGCATTCCCGGCATGTCCGGCCTTCTCGGTAGGAGCGCTGGCCGTGGTCGCGGTGCTGTCACGGCCGAGGCGGTCGGGTATCGCGCGTACCGGTCCTCGAACGGATGGTCGGTAGATAGCAGACGGTGGTGTATCTACGCTCAGAGTAGCGACTCTACTACGGAATGCGAGGACTGGACCGGGTGCGTCGCATCACCGGGGCATCACCGGGAGGCCTACCTCTGGGTCGGATGGGTCAGGTCCTTGGTCGGATGGGTGAGGACAGCCTTGATGGAGGCGGCTCGCCCGAGCCGGGCCATCAGCCGGGCGCTGGGCTCCCAGCCGGGCCGGAAGCGGTACACCCGTCCGATCGCCTTGCGGTCCACGACTTCGTGGGCGGGTCGGGTGGCAGGCGTTCCGGCAGCCGGCGGACGGCCGGGTGCGGCGTCCCGGTGGCCTGCCCCGTGCCGCCGGCGCCGGAGGTAGTCGCGCGCGGCCACCGCGAATCCGATCGGCGTTTCCAGCGGGAGCTCGCTCGTCCACACCCGACCGACCGCCAGGCCCGCGGTGGCGGCGACGGCCGACATTCCCGCGGCCGATGGGAACGCCACGTGGTCCACCTCCTTGAACATCGACCACCACGGGCCGACGACGCGGGGCACGATGCAGGACGAGTTCGACGTCGAGATGAAGATTTCGCCGTTCGGTGACAGGCGCGTTCGCAGCGCCTGTAGGAATCCCTGGATGTCGTGGACGTGTTCCAGGACGTTGATCGCAACGATCGCGTCGAAGGTCTGGCCGGACGGAAGATCCGACAGCGCCGGGTGGACGGTGTGGATCCCCCAGGTGGACGCTATGTGCGCGCGGTGCGCCGGATTTGTTTCCACGCCCCACACCTGCCGACCGGCGTCCCGTGCGGCGGCCAGCAGATGCCCGGAGCCCGGTCCGATCTCCAGGACGGTCGATCCGGCCAGGCCGATTGCCCGCCAGACATCGGCATGCGGCTGGTTGCCCGACGCCCCGACGGCGCGGGGAATCAGGGTCGAACCGTCTTCGGCCTGTTTGTGGAGATCCTCGAAGTCGGTTGCGGAGATGTCACGGAAGATCGATCGGCAGGCGCGGCAGGCGGCCCAGATTGCCGCGTCCCGACTACCGTAGTAACGAGCGCCACAAGCGCTGCAGAACGGGCATTCTTTGGTGATCACAGCTGCCTCCCCGGGGCCGGTGGTCGGTGAGCGGCCGTCATCCGTCATCCGTGCTGGCGGGACGGCTGGTGCGGTCCGTGGCGAGCGCGAGCGTGGTCCAGGGGGCGGAGTCGACGGGCTGGCGCGTACCGGCGGGACGGGAGGCGTCAAAGATCTGATAGCCGTGTTCGGTGAAGATCTGTGTCACCCGACCGGCATTGGCCTGGGCAACCTCGCAGATGACGGCCGGCCGGGTCTCGCGCAGCAGCCGGGGTCCGCCTTCGAGGACCAGTTGCTCGGCTCCCTCGACATCGATCTTCAACACGTCGGGTGCGGGGAAGTGGTCGAGGAGCGAGTCGAGGGTGACCGTCGGCACGACCTGGACGGTGCGTACGCCGCCGGTCTGGCTGCTACCGAATCCCTCGATGTGGTTGGTGGCCCGGTTGCGCGCCGCAATGCAGAACCTACTCACACCCGGATCGGCCGCGACCGCTACCGGCAGGACGTCTATCCCAGCGCGTTGCCCGGACAGCGCGCTCGACCGTCGCAGCAAGTTGACCATGATCGTGTCGGGTTCGACGGCGAGTACCGTTCCACCGGGGCCGGCCGCTGCCGCGGCGGCGAAGGTGAACAGACCGGTGTTGGCTCCGATGTCCCATACCGTGCTGCCCGCCCGGACCACTTCGCCGACCAGGCCGAGCAGGACGGGGTCGACGCCCGTCAGGCGTGGGCGCAGAAACTTCAGCCCGGCCTCGGAGGAAACGTAGATCCGGGTCTGGTCGAAGGGCGCGGGCAGCCTGCGGCGCAACACGACCCGGTGGGACGCACGCTCCGCGATGGACCGCAGGGAGAGCGTCGTTGTCTCGGAGTGCCTCGACCCGATCATTGGATCGTCCGCTCGTCGGCGGCGGTCTGCGGGGGAACTCCGGCCATAGAGGCAGGCGGCGTGGCCGGTGCGGACGCCTCGGTCAGGGGACGCCTCCTGGGCAGTCGCTGCGATGCCTGCCTCGCGTAGATGTAGCCGGACGGGTCGCGCCCGAGGCTTGTTGTCGGCCGCAGGGTGTCGTTGAGCAGGACCGTGTCGAAGCCGGCGGCGGACAGGAAGGTCAGTAGGGTCAGCGGGTCGCCGAACTCCGTGTGGACCTCCATCACGATGCGGTCGACACGGTCGAGCCATCCGCGTTCCTGGAACAGCGCGAACTCGGAACCCTCAATATCGATCTTCAGGAGGCTGGCCCTCTGGAAGCCTGCCGAGTCGAGGAGTTCGACCATTCCGGTGGTGGGAACGTCACCGGCCCAATGGCTGGCGGTCCGCCGGCCTTCCGCGCTTGCCAGGACTCCGGTATCGGCACCGACAAGCGTGTGCACTACCCGGATGCGCTCCGCGCATCCGTTGAGGCTCGCGTGTTCCTGGATGATCGCGCCAAAGCCGCGCTGCGCTTCGACGGCGAGGACCTGCGCGCCCGCTGCCGCGGCTACCAGCGAGAACAGTCCGTGGTTGGCACCGAGATCGACTACGGTGTCGCCGGGAGCGGGTGCGTAGCCGGGCCTGGCGAAGTAAACACCTCGGCAGTACATCTCCCGCGCGCCGCCGAACATGCGGCCGGGCAGCATGACCTCGACTCCCGGCATCGGGCGGAACTTCCACGGCCGGTTCGCCATGGCTCCGTCCACCGCGTTCAGGTTCCTTTGTCGAACGACCGCTGGTAGTCGAGCAACCGTGGCGGCGGTATATCGTCCCGCGGTCGCCGGGCCGGCCACAGCGGCTATCTGCCGGAGGTCGCCGCCGAGGCGGACGACCGCAGTCTTCCAGTCCATGCGCTCTCCTGCTCCCAGGTGACACATCGATGTCTACTAAGAGTAGCAGAGAAATTACGCTAAGAATTCAATGGCGGCTTCTGGCGTGCCTCGGTCGGTGCGCTTCCACCGCGATGGCCCGAGGGCCTCGGATGCGCGTACGGGATGTCGTGCACGGGATGGCGGGGCTGGCGCGTCGGTGCCGTCGGCTCGGGGTGTTTCTCGAGCACAATGTGTGACATGAAGAACTCCATACGTCACGATCATCACGCGCAGCAGACCGGCCGAACCGGCGATGTGCTGCTACTCGCACCGTCGCTGGGACTCGGTGGCGGCATCGAGCGCTATCTCGCCACGCTTGAACAAGCACTCGACGGGTCGGGCGCACCGGTACGCAGGGTAGACCTGCTTTCTCCCGGACGCCGCCCCACGCTCGCCGTGAAGGCTGCCTTTACTGCTCGGGCCCTGATCGCCGCGCGGCGGTATTCGCCCATCCGCTGCCTGCTGGTGGGGCATCCCGGCCTCATCCCGGTGGCGGCGGCGGTCACGGCGGCGGCCAGGCCGCCGCGTTCGTTCGTCGCGTTCTACGGCACCGACATCTGGGGTACCCGGCCGCTGCGCCGGACACTGCTCACCCGGCTTTCCCGGGCCCGCCCTCTGACGATCAGCAGCTTCAGCGCGGGCGCCATGGTGTCCCTGGGTATCCCCGCGGTTCTGCCGCCCGGCATCGACCCCCTTTGGCGTCGGACTCTGCTGGACACGCCGCGTCCGGCCGGGGCGGAGCGCGTTCCGGTGCTGCTCACCGTCTGCCGGTTGCCGGATTGGCGGGGCAAGGGCGTGGCGGAGCTGGTCGAGGCGACCCGACAGGTACGCGAGCGCATCGGTGCGGTGCGTCTGGTCGTGGCGGGTCAGGGCCCGGCTCCGTCCGACCTTGTCGAGTTGCTTGCCCGGGTGGACGCCGAGCTGCACGTGTCGCCGTCCGACGCGCAGCTGGCGCAGCTCTACGGCGCCGCCGACCTGTTCACGCTGTGTACCCGGACGCGGGTGCGTCCCCCCAGCAGCGGGGAAGGTTTCGGCATCGTGCTGGTCGAGGCGCAGCTCGCCGGCTGCCCGGTCGTCGCGCCGTTTTCAGGTGGCTCTTCCGACGCCTATGTCGCCGGGGTGACCGGCTGGTCGCCGGCGGACGAATCCGCTCCGGCCCTCGCCGAGCTGGTGCTACAGCTGCTCTCCGACCGCTCACGCCTTGCCGAGGCCGGCGGGCGTGCGCGTGAATGGGCGCGGATGGTGACCGATCCTGACGCCTACGCCGAGCAGACCTGCCGGATCCTCCTCGGCCGGGACGGGCCGTCCCCGGCCGCGACGGGCCGTCCCGGCGCCATGGCAGGCTGGTCGGGCCCACTGTGATCTGATGTTGTTCAGGCCCGCTGCGCGGCGTCGCCGCGCAGGGTGGCGTCCTCACGGTCGAGCTCGCTGCGCACGGCGGCAAGGTCGGCGTTCACCATCATCTCGACAAGGGTGCGGAAGCCGACCGCCGGTCGCCAGCCGAGCAGATCCCGTGCCTTGGAGGCGTCGCCTACGAGCACGTCGACCTCGGCGGGCCGCAGGAAGCGCGGGTCCTGGACGACGTACGGGCTCCAGTCGTCTATTCCGACATGGCTGAACGCGGTGTCGAGCAGCTCGCGGACCGAGTGCGTCTCCCCGGTGGCGACGACGTAGTCATCGGCGGTGTCACGCTGGAGCATCCGCCACATGGCGTCGACGTAGTCGCCGGCGAACCCCCAGTCGCGCCGCGCCTCGAGATTACCCAGCGCGATCTTCTCCTGTGCTCCGAGCGCGATCCGTGCGACCCCTCGGCTGATCTTCCTGGTCACGAACTCCACGCCCCGTCGCGGGCTCTCGTGGTTGAACAGGATGCCGGACACGGCGTGGGCGCCGTAGGACTCGCGGTAGTTGACGGTGATGTAGTGGCCGAAGGTCTTCGCGACTCCGTACGGGGAGCGTGGATGAAAGGCAGTGGTCTCACGCTGCGGGGTCTCGCGCACCTTGCCGAACATCTCCGAGCTTGACGCCTGGTAGAAGCGGATGCGTCCCATCTCGTCCGAGGTGACTATCCGGATCGCCTCGAGCATCCGCAGGACGCCGATGCCGGTTGTCTCGCCGGTCAGCTCCGCCTGCCGCCAGGACAGGCCGACGAAGGAGATCGCGCCCAGGTTGTATACCTCGTCGGGCTGGGCGATCTCGACCGCGCCGATGAGGGACGGCAGGTCGGTCAGGTCGCCCTCCAGCAGCCGGACTCCCGGCAGCGTCTTCTCGACCATGGCGACCTTCGGATTCGACTGGCCGCGAACGAGCCCGAAGACCTCGTAGCCCTTGTCGATCAGCAGCTCGCCCAGGTACAGCCCGTCCTGGCCGGTGATACCGGTGATCAGTGCGTGTGGCATGCGATGGCACCCTCTTTCCGTTACTTGAAGTGCGCGATATATTGCACATAGTAGTGTGCCTGCATCGTCCATCGTCACCGCACGTAGGGGAACAGTCTGATGGCCACCGATTTGCGATACCGCAATGCCGGCAACAAGATCCTGCTCGACCTGATCCGCCGGGAGCCCGGCAGTGCGCTCGACTGCGGCTGTGGCGCCGGTGACAATGCGCGGTTGCTGACCGGCCGTGGGTGGAGTGTCACCGGGGTCACCCACGATCCGGCCGAACTCAAGGTGGCGGAGGAGGTCTGCGAAGCCGTGTACCTGCGCGACCTGACCGATGGTCTCCCTTTCGCCGCTGACGGCTCCTATGATCTCGTGCTGCTGTCACACGTCCTGGAGCACCTCGTCGACCCCGCCCGGCTGCTGGCAGAGGCTCGGCGGGTCGTTGCCGAGGACGGGCTCGTGGCGGTGGCCCTGCCCAACGTCCTGCACTACAGCCAGCGGGCCAAGTTCATCCGTGGCCGGTTCGAATACACGCAGACCGGGGTGATGGACGCCACCCACCTGCGGTTCTTCACGTTCGACTCCGCTCTCCAGATGGTCCGCGACAGCGGCCTCGACGTGGTTTCGACGTTGCCCGACGGCGGGCTTCCCTGGTGGCGCCTGCGCAACGTGCTGTCCTCGGGCGTGACCGGGCGGCTCGACCAGTGGGCCGCCCGGCGGCGGCCGAACCTGCTGTGCTGGCAGGCGGTGTTCCTGGCCCGACCGCTGCCGAGCTGGGCGGCGTGACCCGCCGAGCGACCCGGGGCTACCGCCGCCAGTAGGCGCCGCAGGCGTCGATCCGCACGAGCGGGGCGTTGATTCCCTCGGCCGCCCGGAAGTCCTCGACCGCGCGCCGGCAGCCCTCGACCGCACCGAAATCGTCGATGATGCAGAAGCCACCGTCGGACAACCTGGGATAGAGCGCGCTCAGGGCCTCGATCGTGCTTGAGTACATGTCGCCGTCCAGGCGCATGAGCGCGAGCCTTTCGATCGGCGCACCCGGCAGCGTTTCGGAGAACCAGCCGGGCAGGAACCTCACCTGGTCGTCGAGCAGCCCGTACCGGCGGAAGTTGTCCTTGACCTCCGCCAGCGAGACGGCGAGTTCGGTCACCGTGTGGTGCCGGTCGCCGGTGTCGGCGGGATAACGCGCGGGATCGGGCTTCGGCAGCCCCGAGAACGAGTCCGCAACCCACACCCTGCGGTCCTCGACTCCGTGGGCCGCCAGTATTCCTCGCATCAGGATGCATGAACCGCCCCGCCAGACGCCTGTTTCGATCAGATCCCCGGGAACTCCGTCGAGCAGGATTGTCTCGATGCATTCCTGTAGGTTGTCCAGCCGTTTGGCGCCCACCATGGTATGTGCAAGCCGAGGCCAGTCCTGACCGTTCTGGCGAACCTCCGGGGAAATAATCCTCGCCACCGACAGGTTGCGGCGCTCGAGCAGCCGCTGCAGGATCTGGGCACTCTTGCGACCGCGCCAGACCGCGCCGTCCTGCCCGTCCCACAACGAGAAGGAGAGTACCTCCTTCAGCAGGTGGACATACCGTTCTGGAAGTTCCTGTCCAACGGACGGTGATATGTCGAGATCCGTCATGTCAATCATTCCTCCTTTTCTTTTCCGGGGACGTGTGGCCAGCTGGCCAAAGAGCGCGCGATCATGGTTCTTCTCGCGCGCTCGGAGGCCCCGAGGAACCTAGGACCAGGACACCCAGCGGGCGGGACGGGGTTCGTCGGGCAGGGGTGCGCCGTCGGCGGGCATGCGCAGCAGCCCGTCGACGAGACCGTGGAAGGCAAGCAGGCAGGACATGTACCCGCGCCTGCGCACGGCGTCCTTCAGGGCAGTGCCGGGCAGCAGGACCAGGAC
>NZ_CAAAFT010000157.1:0-5469 GCF_900634765.1 Candidatus Protofrankia californiensis
GTGCCGGGCAGCAGGACCAGGACCGACCACAGCGTCACCAACGCCGTGCGCAGCGCCCAGCCCCGCGCGCGGACGAACCACAACCTGTTGCGGATGCTGTAGTAGATGTACCGGCCGGCTGGGATCGTCCCGCCGCTGGCGTGCCAGGCCCGTGCCGGGCTGAGCATCACACGCCAGCCGGCCTCCCGCGCGCGGTGGCAGAAGTCGGCATCCTCGAAACCGAGGAAGTAGCGCCCGTCCATCGGCACGTCCCGGTGGCATTCGGCCTTGATGAACATGGCCGCGCCGGTGACCCACTCGGCCTCGCACGGCTGGCTCGTGCTCGGTGTCCGCAGGACCCGGGGCGCGGCGAGGAACCGGGTGAGGACGGCGGCGCCCGACTGCAGTCCCCGGGCGTTGACCAGCGTCGGGCCGACCACGCCGACGCGGTCGGCGGACAGCAGGTCAAGGCATGCCCCGATCGTCGCGTCATCCATCCGGATGTCATTGTTGAGCAGCAGATAACAGGACGCGGTCGGGTAGACCCGGGTGGCGTGCTGAAAACCGCCGGCGAAACCGAGATTGCGCGACGGGACCATCCAGGCGATCTCCGCGGGAATACCCTCGGGGCGTTCCGACAGATCATTGGCCACGACTGCCACCCGATGCAGCAGCGTGCTCCGGTTCAGTTCACAGGCGAGTTCGACGGTGGGCTCGGCCGGCCCCCAGTGCACGATAACCGCGATATTCCTCATGCGATATTCCTCATGATTGCTCCACAAAAGCGGTGCGGCTCGGCGCGGTGCGGCCCGGCGCGGTGCGCCGCATCACCGCACCGAACATCAGTGCCGCGGACAGGGTGTAGATGGCGATCGACGCGGTGGCGACGAGTGCGAGATTTCCCGTGGGCACGGTTACGCACAGGACGATGATGGTAAGGGTCGCCGCCAGCGCCTGCGTCCCGTACACGCTGCGCTGGCCGGAAAGGCTGAGCAGGGCATGAATCAGCAGATAGTCGGCGGACAGCGGGATCGCCGCGAGGACGAGAGCCCGGGTCGGGTCCACTGCGGGCAGGAATTCCCGGCCATAACAGAGGGTGATCAGATCGGGCGCGAAGATCGTGACCGGCAGGGCCACGCCGGCCGCGACGCCGAGCGCCCACTTCACTCCGCGCTGGATCAGGAGGCGCTGCTGGTCCGCGCCACGGGCGTGCCGCAGCCGGCTGAAGGCGACCATCCCGACCGCCTGGCCGAGTGCGGTGCAGGTGAGGCTGGCGGTGGCCGCGACACCGTAGAATGCGACGCTGGCGGTGGGCAGGGCGGCAGCGACGACCACCGAGTCGAGCCGATAGATCACCTGCGCCCCGATGGCCGTGGGCAACGCTGCGACGGCACCCTGGACAAGTGCCCGCGACGGGACGATCCGGGCCAGCCGGCGTAGCTTTTCCAGGCCACCGAGGCTCCGGACCAGCATCATGACCGCCGGAACGGCGACGCCGACACCCGAACACAGCAGCCAGACACCGACGTCGCGCGTTCCCGCCCGCCAGGCCATGACCAGCAGGAACAGGCCTGCCAGCGTGGGCACCAGCCGCACGACCTGGAACTCGCCGGTCATCCGCGACCGGCGCTGCGCCATGCCGGAGGCCAGCGACGAGGCCACCGCCCCGGCGGTGGCCGCCGCCGCGCCGACAACCCCGCAAATGCCCAACCAGGGCTGTGCCCCGGCGCCAGCGAGCACCCCGAACAACACCGTTGCAGCCAGCGCGACCGCGGCGACCTGCGCCAGCAGCGGGCCGACAAGGTCGCTGTCACTGCTACGGTCGGTCACCGCCGCCTGCGTCACGCCGAGGGTGAGCACGACCGCCGCCACACCCGACATCGTCTGGGTGGCCACGAACGCCCCGCGGTCGGTCGGCCCGAGAACCCGCGCGGTCACGATCCCCGAGGCCAGCCCGATCAGGATCCCGGAGGCGTTGCCTGCGGCGACCGCGATCCCCGACGGCACGGTCGGGCGCCCGAGCGCTACCCGCCGGGGCCGCCGGTGCCGGGCTGCGGGCAGCCTGCCGGGCGCTGTGACCGTGTTCACGGCGGCGCTGCTGGCCTGGGCATCCTGCGCTGTCACGTCACGGCGTTCGGGGTAGTCGTGCCGTCCGTGCCGGGCGTGGGACGGTCCGCCGGCTGGACACTGCCGCGGGTCGCCATCGGCGCCGCCGGCACTGCTGGTGTGGTCGCCGTTGTGGTTGCCGTCGCCGCGACGGCAGCCGCGAGGACGTGGGCCGAGGTGGCCAGGCCGAAGTCCGGCTCCGGGGCGTCACCGGTGGTGTTGCGTAGGCGCCGGTGGAACTCGCGGACGGCCGCGTTGTGGCCCTTGTCCTGGCGTCCCTGCCAGACACCGCGGCCACCGACGGTCAGATTCCGGAAGTCGTCGAGGACGAGGTGCGTATCGCCGGCCAGAGCCTCCAGGTGCTCCTTGCCGATGCCGGCCGGGCGGGCGGAGGAGTAGACGATCACCGAGGTCGACTGGTCGGCGTGTCCCAGTACGACCGTCACGTCGTCGGCAAGCAGCACGCCCCCACCGCCGGCCGGGTGCGCCTGCACCGACACGACCTCGGAGGGATTCAGGAACGTGCAGGTGTCGACGAAGTGGCAGACCTCCCCGAGCAGCCGCCCGCCCTGGCGGCGGTCGGCGTACCAGTGCCCGTCCGCGATCTTCCCGGCCGCGACCCGGTAGATCATGGTGAGCGGGGACGTCCGGGCGTCGAGATGCTCCCGGGCGAGCCGGGCCGCGGGTGACCAGCGCCGGTTGAAGCCGACGAACAGGACGCCGTCGGCGCGGCGGGCGGCGGCGTCCACCGCCTGCAGCTCGTCGAAGGACAGCGCCAGCGGTTTCTCGCACCACACGTGCCGGCCGGCGTCCAGCGCCCGTACGACAAGGTCGGCGTGGGCGTCGTGCGGGGTTGCGATGACCACCACGTCGACGTCGGGATCGTCGATGACGGCGTCCGCGCTGCCGGCGATCTTCGCGAAACCGGCGCGCTCCCCGAACCGTCTGGCGCGCAGGCCACCGGCCGAGCCGACCGTGACGAAGCGGTCGAAGCCCGCGGCGCGGAAGGCGGGCAGCAGCACCGTGGCGGAGAAGGCGCCGGCGCCGATCCAGCCGACGCCGTAGCCTCCGCCGGAGGCCCGTGCCGTGCCCCCGCCTGTGACGCGGTGTGCCCCGGCCAGCCCCGGGACCGCGGGGAGCTCGGGACGCCGGGAAGATCCGGAAAGCCGAGAAGGTCTGGAAAGCCTGGGAAAGCCGGGGAGCCGGGCAGGCCCGGCCAGCCCTTGGACCCCCGGCAGCCGGCTCGGGTGGCCACGCTGGGAAGGCAGGACGATGCTGTCCGGGAGCGTCCGGGACACGTCATAGTCGAAACGGATCGCCAGGTACGGTTCGCTCCTGCTTTCGACCAGGGCGTAGGCGGCCGCGGCGTCGTCGATGGCGAAACTGTGCGTAACTAGATCGGCGACTTCCAGGCGGCCGGTGGCCAGCAGGTCGACGACGGCCTCCAGGTTGCGGCCCTCGGTCCAGCGGACCTGGCCGGCCGGGTAGTCCACGCCCCAGTCCTCGTACGCCTGCTCGTAGCGACCCGGCCCGTACGAGCGCGCGAACCGTACCGACAGTTCCCGGTCGTAGAAGGGCGTGCGGTTCAGCTCGAGCCCCACGTCCCCGACGACGACCACGGTCGCGCGGTCCCGGCACAGTGCCGGCACCCTGCCCATGAGATCCGACGTCCGCGTGGCGGCGCAGACCAGTACGGCGTCCGCGCCCCGTCCACGGCTCCAGCGCAGCACCGCGGCCGTCGTGGCCTCGCCCTGTTCACGCAGGGTGAGGACGCCGGCCCGGCCGGCCGCGGCCAGCGGCAGGTCGGCGACGTCGATGCCGGCCACGTCGCATCCGCTGGCCAGCGCGATCCGGGCGGCGAGCTGGCCGACCAGGCCGAGTCCGGCGACCACCACCTTGGCACCCGGCCCGACGTCGGCGAGGCGCAGCCCGTGCAGGGCGATGGAACCTACCGTCGCGAACGCCGCGTCCACGGCCGGTACCCCGGCGGGAACCGGCGCGCACAGCAGACCGGGCACCGCCTGCACCTCGGCGTGGTTCGCCCAGCCGGCCCCGCCGGTCGCGACGAGCTGTCCGGGCACGATGCCGGCCCCGCTGACCATCTCTCCGACGTCCACCACGGTTCCGGCCGCGCTGTAGCCCAGCGGTATGTCCCCCCCGAGCCGAGCCTGCACCGCGCGAGCGGCCGTACCGATCCCGTCGGTACGGGCCCGCCGGACCACCTGGCGGACCAGGTCGGGACGGGCTCGGGCCTTGGCGACGAGTCCCGACTGGGCAAGCGCGGTGACCGCCCGTTCCGTCCCGGGGGAGACGATGCTCGCCGCGGTACGGACCAGAACCTCGGTCGGACCGATCTGTGGTGCGGGGACGTCGAGAACCTCGACCGCGCCCCCACGGATTGCCTGCACCACCTGTTTCACGTCCGCTCCACCCCCTTCGTTCCTGGTTGGCCTGGCGCTCCTGGTCGGCCTGGCGTTCCTGGTCGGCTTGGTATTTCCGGCCGGTCTGGTATTTCCGGCCGGAGGCCGTCCGGTCGGACGACCTCGATGTCCGTGTGGATCTCGACGGGCAGCTCGCGGTCGACGACGTACGCGGCGGTGAACGCCGGTACGGTGTCCTGCCAGCCGATCGCCCGGTGTGTCCGGCGTAGCTCCCAGCGACCCTCCACGGCGGTGGTCGCGGTGCCCCGCGCGCGCAGGACGATCTCCCAGGCGTCGGCGGTGCGGACCCGGATCGTGCTGGCGGGGTCGTCCACAGTGGCGACCGTGTCGTGAGCGAGCGGGAAGAGAACCTCGACGCGGTGGGCTTCCCGCCCGCCCGCTCGGTCGGTGAGTTCCACCCGGTCGGTGAGTTCCACCCGGTCCGGCCGGACTGTGAAGGTGCGCTCGTGCGCCGGGCGTCCGGGCAGGTGCCGGTAGCCGTCGTGGGAGGCGGTGAGTACCGCTGTGCCGCCGTCCAGCGCCATCTGGACGATCTTCGGATGGGTGCGGCGGCCGGCGCGGAAAGCGCCCCAGACCTCGGTCGAGTCGACTCCGTCGACGACGAGGCTCGCGTGCGCCGCGCTCGAGCGTTCGTGGTCGCGGACGGCTCCCGGGTCATAGGTCGAGGTCGCGGTGTCGACGATCAGGGGGATGCCGTTCCACCAGAGCAGGAACGCGAGGGTGTCGGCGTGGGCGTGTGCGGGGAGGGTGTCCGGGCACGCCGGTCCGACATCGGCGACGAGGTGGAAGCCCCCTGCCCGTAACACCGCGAGACCGGTGTCGGCAAGCAGCCGTGATCCGGTCCCGGTGACGGCAGGTGCAGGGATGCCTGACCGGCTGTCGTCGGCATGGTGGACCACCTGCCGCCTGCCGGATCCCCACCCGGCGGGTCCCGGCCCTCCGG
>NZ_CAAAFT010000158.1:0-5491 GCF_900634765.1 Candidatus Protofrankia californiensis
GATCATTCTGTCTCAACTCAGCTTGGCAGAGAGGGCACGGCACCTGGAACTACACCCTGCGGCCACAGCCACCGGCCCCGGTGCCACCTGGCCGCTACGACGACCGCACCCAGCCCGACGACCGCGCCCCCCGCTGGGCTGCGCCATCCGACCCTCACCGGCATGCAGGACAGCGAGTTCGCCGCCCTGCTCGCCTCCGTCGAACGCTATCTGCTCGACCATCCGCCGATCAGCCTGCACCACAAGCCCGCCCGCTACCGCATCCTGCGCCGCGGGCCGTTGTCGTTGTCCGACCGGCTGCTGGTCACCGTGATCCACCACCGGTGGAAGACCCAGAGGCAGGCACTCACCCGCCTGCTGGGCTCACCCCGTGGCGCCGTCGGCGACGCGATCCACGAGGTGACCCCTGTTCTGGACGGCCTCGGCCGGCGCATCCCACCCGCACCGATCACCGCACCCACCGCGCAGGACCTCACCAACCTGATCGACAAGAGCAATATCAAGAGCAGAAGTTATTAATCGGCAGCTTCCAGGGAGCCCCGTCTGTGGCTACAGAACGCTACCGACAATGGTTACCGTCCGCAAGATTTCACACACGATCTCCCGCGCAGTGCGAAGAGCCACTTTTGGCACTCCCACTTGGTATCGCCCGAAGCTGCACACGCAAGAGTGTTGAAGGTGCGGTTGGAAGGCTCGAACGAAATGATGCGGCCAGGGAAGCTGAGGACGGAGCGGACCCAACTTCCGTACTGGCCCTCGTTTGCTCCGACGTCAAGCACGACCGCGATCTCCCGGAGCAGGAGCCTTCGCCGGGCGGCGGGGGTCATCGAGCGGTTGCTGCATGGCGGGAAGCCGGTCGAGGTCTCGCGAGTCAGCACGTCCATTCCCTTCAACGGAGTTACCAAACCGGGATAGCTTCACCTCACTCGATCATCTGGAAGGTACGCCCTTCCTGGCCGATCCACAGGTCTCAACCATTGCTCCGTACCCGCTTCTCCGAGACGACACAGCGTACCGCTTGCGCTACCTGTTCGACGTCGGGCAGTGTCTGCCGCTCAAGCGGCGGGCTAAACGGCGTCGGCACATCTGCAGCCGTCACTCGTAGCGGGGCCGCCCTCAGACGCCAGAACCACTCCTCGGCGAGCGAGGCGACAAGCTCGCTCGCGAAGCTGCAGGTGCGGGGTGCCGGATCGACGACGACGACCCGGCCGGTCTTCTCAACCGAAGCGCTAATCGTCTCGTGATCCAACGGAACGAGCGAACGCGGGTCGACGACCTCGACCGAGATCCCCTCCGTCTCAAGCCTCTGCGCGGCAGCAAGCGCAACTTTGACGGCACCGGCGATCGCAACCACCGTCACGTCAACCCCCTCACGCTTCACATCCGCCGAGCCGAGTGGAATCACGTAGTCTTCAACCGGGACCGGCCCCCGCATTTCGAACAGCGTGGCATCCTTGAACAGCAGCACCGGATCGTCCTCACGAATCGCTGCCGTCGTCAGCCCCTTCATGTCGTACGGAGTGCTCGGAACGACGATCTTCAGGCCTGGGCTGTTCGCGAACAGCGCAAACGGACGATCCGCGTGATGGGCGGCCTGCGCACTACCATAGACGACCGACGCAAGCAGCAGTAGCGGCACCCTCGCCTGCCCACCCGACATGTAGCGGATCTTCGCCGCCTGATTCACCACCTGATCCATCGCCGAGTACAGAAATGTCGAATACGCCATATCGATCACCGGGCGAAGACCCGTCAAAGCCGCCCCCACGCCGGCACCGACGAAACCCGCCTCCGAGATCGGCAGACTCAGAATGCGCTCCTCACTGAACTCCTCAAGAGGGAAACGGCCATACAGGTTGGCCCGCAAATCCTGAGCCATAAAGAACACCGACGGATCGTGACGCATCTCCTCAGCAATCGCCGCAAGGCTTGCATCGAGATATGTCAGCTGTGTCATTCCCTGCACCTCAGCTTCCATCACTTCGGGCTCCTGGCCGCAATCGGGTTGACGAACACGTCCTCGTACGCCTCACCGGGCTCGGGGAGTGGGCTTTCCTGGGCAAAACGGACAGCCTTCTCCACCTCCCCGGCCACCTCGGCCTCCAGCCGCAGAGCATTCTCGTCAGTCAATACCCCATGGCTACGGAGCTCCTCCCGGAACAACACGATCGGATCCCGTGCCCGCCACTTCTCCACCTCCTCTAGCGAGCGGTAGCGCGCCAAGCTCCCTTGCATGCCGCCGACGCCGAACTCGGCGTGCTCACGGAAGCGATACGTCTTCGCCTCAACCAGGCTCGGCCCGCCCCCGGCGCGAGCACGCGCCACCGCCGCTGAAACCGCCGCATACACCGCCAGCACATCCTGACCATCAACGCAGATACCCGGCATTGCATAGGCCGCCGCCCGGTCAGCGACATTCTCCACTGCCATCGCCTCCCGAATCGGGAACGTAGTCGCATAACCATTGTTCTCACAGAGGAAAACCGTCGGCACACGCCAAATCGCCGCCAGATTCAACGCCTCGTGGAACGGACCCGTGTTCGCAGCGCCATCACCAAAAAAGCTCAGACACACCCGATCTGTCCCACGCATCTTCGCGCTCAATCCTACTCCAACCGCGATCGGCAAACTCCCGCCAACAATTCCTGACTCACCAAGGCTGCCTGCCGAGAAATCAGCCAGATGCAACGACCCACCCTTGCCTCGGCAGACCCCTGTTGACTTCCCAAGGAGCTCAGCCATCAACGGAGCAAGTTGCGAACCTTTACCGATCGGATGACCGTGCGACCGATGATAACCCGTCATATAGTCATCGCCGCGAAGAGCCATACACGCCCCAACAACCGCAGCCTCATGCCCAATCGAGGTATGAATCGGTCCAGGAAGCAAGCCCTTCGCGTGCAACTCAACAGCACGCTCATCGAAGCGCCGAATACGCAGCATCCTCCGCTGCATCTCGATCAAACGCTCGCTACTCAGACTCGCATCTACGACAGCCATCTGAGTGATCTGTGAAATCTCGTTCATCGTACTCCCTGTTCGTCGGTCCGTCCCGCGCCGGGTCAGTCGACGCGTGCGGACTGCCACTCGTACTTGTCGAACCAGTTGCCTGCCGAGATGGGGTCGACCATCTCGACCGACTGCTCTATGGCCTCATCGGCAGTCATGTAGGACCCGGGGTGACGGCGCTCCAGCTGCGGTCGAAGTTGGGGTCGTACTGCCAGTTGTGCTCCATGCTCGTTGCCGTGGGCGCGATGGCGTTGACCCGCACGCGCGGCGCGAGCTCCACGTGTCATCGCCTCCAGGCCGCCCTTTGAAGCGGTGTAGACGGAGTGGTACCGGAGCATCAGGGTGGCGGCACAGGTCGAGATGTTGATGATCGACCCACCCCGCTCCCCCATCGCGGCCACCGCCGCCATGGTCGTCAAGAAGGCGCCCCGAAGGTTGGTGTTGATGGCGTCGTCCCAGTCCTCGGCAATCACCGCTCGCGCCGGGCCAAGGCGGACACGCGCGGCGTTGTTGACGAGCACATCGACGCTGCCAAGCTCGCGATGGGCCGTGTCGATCAACTGCTGAGCATTCTCGGGGACGCCTACGTCAGCGCTGACCGCCACGGCGATGCCGCCGGCCTCCTGTACACGCCGGCACGTCTGCTCGGTGCCCGCGCGGTCGTTCTTGTAGTTGACGACCACATTTGCGCCGGCCTGGCCGAGGCCGATCGCCAGCGCACGGCCAATCCCCTTGCTGGAGCCGGTGACGACGGCCACCTTGCCGTCGAGCGCGCTTGCGGAGGTCATGCGTCTCCCTTCGGGCAGCGGACTGAGGGCTTGGGGCGCGAGCGGGGTTGGTCGTGGAGTGTTCGTCTCACCGTCTCGGCCCAGTCGGCCCGCCGGCTGAGCAGCCACCGCGCGGCCTCCTGCGCGCCGGCGAGTGAGTGGTATTCGGCCGCTCCGCATTCGGACGGGTTGGCGAGCACCACTTCGGTGGCGGCCTGGATCGCCTCCAGGGCCTGAGCGACCAGTCGCGAGATCTTGCCGAAGTCGACGGCTCCGAGCGTGATGATGTAGAAGCCGGTCCGACAGCCCATGACGCCGACGTTGAGGACCGAGTCGCTGCGCTCTTTGAGGTAGACGGCGAGCATGTGCTCCAGGGAATGGAGCACGGGCCCGGGCACCGCGGCGACGTTGGGTTGCCCGACGCGGAAGTCCCACACGGTGGCGTCGAGGCCCGAGGCGCTGAGGATGCGCGACGCCACCCGCAAGAACGGCACGTCCATGTCGCGGTGGTCGAGTTCGGTGGGCTCCAGGTTCATGTGTGTCGCTCCCGTCTCTCGCTTACGCGCCGGCGATGGCACGCAGGTCGGCCAGGGCGCGCTGCAGCTCGGCGTCGGTGATGCCGTCGAGGTAGGCGATCTTGCCAGGGCGGTACTCGCCCTCGCTGCTGACTGGGGCCGGGATGAGCTGCCGGCCGCCGCGGTGGCGGGCAGTGTCGGCCAGGGCGCGGGTCAGCCGCTCGGGGTGTTC
Organism: Candidatus Protofrankia californiensis; assembly: GCF_900634765.1. Lineage (NCBI taxonomy): Bacteria > Bacillati > Actinomycetota > Actinomycetes > Frankiales > Frankiaceae > Protofrankia > Candidatus Protofrankia californiensis. The sequence continues at coordinate 4,524 of NZ_CAAAFT010000158.1, forward strand.
CAGGACGGGATGCCAGAGCGGCAGGCCCAGCAGCCGGGCTAGGGCGACGATGCGGTCGCGGTGAGGCGTCTCCAGGTATCCGCGCCGCCAGGACAGCATCGTCGTCCAGAGCAGGTCGAGGACCACGGCCTCACCATGTGTGACCTCCGGTTCCATACCCGGCGAGATGCCATGTCCTCCATAGCTGGCGCGGGCGGGGTTGTCCTCAAACGGGTTGTTGCTCAGCTCCTTGGACATCGCCTGGAGCGTGCGCGCCAGGACGGCGAGCGTGTCGGGGTCCTGGCCCTGGAAGTGCTCCACGATCAGGCGGGGGCCGGGGTCTTCCAGGAGCCCGAAGACCTCACCATCGAGCATGAGGCCGACCTTGTAGATTTCGCCGACGCCGTCGAGCACCTGCTCGCGGGTCAACGTCCCGAGGCACTGCGACAGGCCGTAGGCGGCCGCGGGCGGGTGGTAGGACCCAACGCGGTTCTTGTAGCCGTGATTGACGGCAGTCTTGATCGCGAACATCACGTCGATCATGGCGACGAGCGTGGTGCCGTAGTTCCTACGTTCGATCCCTCGCCGGTAACGGTTGGCGGCCTCTCCGGCGGTGTCGAGGACCGACCCGCCGCCGAAGATCAGCATGGGCTCGTCGAACCGCTGGACCCCCCACTCGTCCATGGCCGCACAGATCCGGGCAACGGTGTGCTCGGTCTTGGACGCCTCGCCGCCGGGGATGAGGAATGGCGTGTTGTGCTCGATTCCGTAGCGTTTCAGCAGCGCCAGGATGCGATGGCCGTACAGGACGTAGACCGTCTGGTCGATCACCACGAACCGGCGCCGGGATCGCTTCCGCGAACCGAACAGGTCGGGATCATCGCTCGAGCGGAAGTCCAGGAGGTCAGGCAGGATGATCGCCGTCCAACGGAGCTCGCGGGCGGCACGGAAGTTCACGACCTCCGGCTGGGGTGTGGTGGGGTCCGGCG
>NZ_CAAAFT010000159.1:0-4147 GCF_900634765.1 Candidatus Protofrankia californiensis
GAGACAACGATCAGTCTGCTGGCGAACGCCGAGGTGGTCGGGGCGGCGTTGATGGTGGGAAAGGTCATGTCGGGCTGGAAGCGGCGCAACCGGTGCCGGTCGGCGAGGCCGCTTCCACGGCGCGGCGGACGTCGGCTGGAATGTCAGGGGCTGAAGGTTTGCAGCAGTTCCGGGCGGCTGCCGCCGGGAGTCGGATGTCCCTTTGGGCCCGAGGAGTCGCAGCCGATGTCGAGAATGGTGGCGCGCACGATCGCCGGGATGTCCATCGATGCGGTGCTGGTGACTTCCCCGCCGATGTGCACCTGCCCGGTCGTGACGAGTGCCTCTATTGCGACTCTGCTGTGTGGTCCTGGGTGAGCAGGGCGTCAAGGATCCTATCACCGATTGCATCACAGATCTTGTCAGGGTATCCCTTAGCCACCGACTCCGAGGTGAGGAGTCGTCGAGGATGGGGGCCATGATGAATCACCTCGCTCCCGCACCTGAGTCTCCGCTGCTATTTCTTGGTGGCGGTGGCGTAGTTGACGCCGAGAACGAGGCTGGTCAACTCGTGGTCGACGATCCACTGCTCGTTGGCGCGGCGGACGCGGGCCGAGGTGTCGTCGTCGAGTTCCATTTCGATGCGGCGGATTCCGGTGCCGCGGACGATACGCCACCAGGCTTGCGGATTGGGTAGGGCCATAGGGGTGAGTTCATCGGTGACAGCCGGGTTGGGGATGCCAGCGTCGAGCAGCATGGTGCGCAGGGTGTCCGGGTCTTCGGTGCGCTGCCAGGGGATGGACAGTTCGAGGTCGGGGCGTTCGGCGCGGACGGCGTCGAGGAAGACGTCGAACATGGGGTGGAAGAATTTCGGGCCCAGGGTGGTGATGGCCAGCGTTCCGCCGGGCCGGACGAGCCTCCACAGGCCCGTGAGGGTGCCGACGATGTCTTTGGCGAAGAAGAGCCCGAGGACCATGGTGACCGCGTCGAAGGATTCGGTGTCGTAGGGCAGGGAGTCCATGTCGCCGCGGGTGAAGGTGACGTTGTCCAGACCGCTTTCGTGGGCGTGACGGCGGGCGATGGTCAGCATCTCCTCGGAGATGTCCACGCCTTCGACCCGCCCGTCGGGTCGTACGCGCTCGGCGGCACGGAGGGCGGCCGGTCCGGGGCCGCAGGCGACATCGAGGACACGGTCGCCGGGTTGGAGCAGGAGGCGTTCGATGGTGTTGCGGGCGCAGAAGCCCCAGAATTGTTCGAGTGCGGCGTCGTAGTCGTGGGCTGCTGTGGTGTAGGTGCGCTCGGGGTCGTAGCTGGCCAGGTCAGTGATCATTGGTGCGCTCCACGGTGTAGTAGACGAATCCGCGGCCTTCGTCTTTGCCCACGGGGGTGGCGGTGCCACTCCAGCCCCAGGTGGCGAGCACGAAGAGCAGCTCGTTGGGATCCCAGTAGTTTTTGATCACGGTGAATTTCCGGCCATCGTTGAGACTGCGGGTGACGATGGGGACAGAGGATTCTTCACCGACTCCGGTTTCGATGGCTTTCTCTTCATCGGTGACGTCGACGAAGATGACTTTCCCGCCGGGTTTGAGGGCATGGTCGAGCATGTCCCAAAACCCGGGGAGCTTTGCGGCAGGTACGTGTGCGAGCCAGTGCACGAAGAACACGAAGTCCCATTTCCGGTCCGGTTGCCAGGTGAACAGGTCGGCCTGCACAGGGGTGACGTTGGGCAGGTTGCGGCGGGCGACGATGTCGAGCATTTCGTGGGAGCCGTCGACTACGGTAACGTCGTGGGCGAGTCCGCTGAGAGTTTCGGTCCAGTACCCGGTGCCGGGCGCGAGCTCCAGAATGGACCCAGCCAATGGGCTGGCGCGCACGAGTTTGTCGATATACGGGCGTACGGGATCCATGTAGTCGCGGATCCAGGCGACGTATTCTTCCGCTTTGGCCGAGTAGAATCGTTGTTGCTCGTCGATCAGCTTGTCGACGTCGCTCATGTCAGCACCTCCACAGTGGTTGATCGTCTGTCCTCATAGGATTCTTTCCAGAGCGTGATGGATGTCGTCTCTGGTAAGCCCTTCGGGGTGGTTGGCGTAGCGGGGCTGGGTGATCGCGGTCCCGGCGAGCACGTCGAGGAATTCCCTGGTGACGGCGAAATCGCGCAGGTGTGTGCCGAGTCCGGCGCGGCGGAAGACATCGCGGATGAACGCGGCAACCCCGTCCGCGCCGGTGACACCAAGTGAGTGCGCCGCGAGGGCGACCCGGTCGGGAGCGATCCGCTCGGTGGGCTCCAGCACCGCCAGGAGCATGAGGGCGACCGCGAGGCCGTGCTCGATACCGAGGATGCCGGTGAGGGGGTAGCTCAACGCGTGCGGTGCGGTGGAGCGGCACCAGCTCAGCGCCAGACCGGCATGCAACGCCGCAGCGCTCATGCCCGCGCGGTGCCGGCGATCGGGTGCGGAGACCGCGTAGGGCAGATGTGCTGCGATGAGCGTCAACGCGTAGCTGGCGTGCTGGTCGGTCTCGGGACGGTGGTTGTTGTTCCAGATGCTTTCGATGGCATGTGCGGTGGCGTCCAGCCCGGTTGCTGCAGTGAGCCGGGGGCTCATCGATGCGGTCAGACCGGAATCGATTACGGCGCTGTCAGGGTAAAGCGCGGGAGCTTCGACGCTGACTTTCCGGCCGTCCTCGGTCCAGATCGAGGACCATTTGGTGACTTCGCTGCCCGTGCCGGCGGTCGTGGGAATGGCCCACAGCTCGCTCGTGCGGCGAAGCGGCACCTGGCCGGCGACGAGACCATCGAGGTCGCCGGCATGTGTCTCGGGTGAGTCTGCCAGGGCACATGCCACCTTGGTGGCGTCCATCACCGAGCCACCGCCCATCGCGATGACCGAGCGCGGATTCAGGCGGCGGAGCTCGGCGGCCAACGTCCGTACCGCGGTCCACCGTGCCGAGGCGACGGTCAGGTGCGTGGCACCGGTCGGCGCCCGTCCCCGCAGGCGGGGGCCGGTGACCACCACGGCAGGGCGGCGAGCGTGGTCGACCGCGAGCTCAAGAGCACCGTGGCGTACCTGCACCCGGACGGGGTTCCAGGGAACCGTGAGGCTGAGAGTGTCCATGGCGTCAGAACCAGCGCCGGTCTTCGCGCACGACCCGGCTGATCGAGGGAAAGTGCGACAGCTCGCGCTGGGTGTCGCCGCTGACGTGCCCAGCGACCCGGACGACGCAGAGGTCGGCGGGTTCGCTGTCGGCCCGGGAAAACGCGTGGGTAACAAAGGGCTGGATGTAGAGGGAGTCGTCGGGCTCGACCACGGTCTGGCGTTCGCTGGTGCCGTCCGACCAGCACAGCCGGGCGGCGTGGTTGCCGTAGTTGTAGATCCAGCTGTGCAGACTGCTGGTGAACCCACCGGTCAGGTCGCTGTCGGGGGTGGTGACGCGGGCGGTGAAGCCCCGCATGGCCGGCATCTTCGCCGTGCGGATCATCGGCCGGATGGTGTAGCGGTGATCGGTGGACGCGGGATAGGGGTATCCGTCGTCGACGCCGGTGTGTTCGACGATGACCTCCTCGCTGTCGTCGAAGACGGGAACGTGGAGATCACGGACGCTGACCCCGAGCGTGGCCGCAAGGTGATCGAGGTCGTTCGCGTCAAGGGGGCGGTCGCCCTCGACGGCGTCGCGGGCGGTCAGCGTGGCCCCGGCATGCCGTAGCTCGGTGTCGAGTCGTTCGACGGTGAGGGCGGCATCGCGCAGGTATTGGCGTACCAGGCTCTTGGTGGCTGCGGTCGTGGTGGCCTGGTCGAGCAGATAGTGCTCGGCGCGAGTGCCGAGCGCGTAGAGCTCACGCTGGGCGCGGCGCACGTTCCCGCCGAAGGCCACCGCGAGGATGAGGGCCCGTTCGGTGGCCGAGCGGCTGGTGAACGTGTGTGGCCGGAACGGGGTGGTGTAGCTGGAGTCCCCGGTGGTCATCTCGGCGGCGTAGCGTCGGCCGTCGATCTCCCAGTAGTGGTTCACCGGTCCCACGTACATGCTGTATTGGTGCAGGAAGTGCCCGTGGTTGAACGCGGCATCCGGGTTATCGGGGTTGCAGTCGGAGACCACGCGCAGTTCGCGGATCCATTCCGGACGGAATGGTGACAGACGTGAGAACGCGGTGTCGCGGTACTCGTAGTAT